>CAVHMC010000001.1:0-50225 GCA_963636895.1 Oscillospiraceae bacterium
TTTGGTTGAAATTTGGTTGAAATTTGGTTGAAATTTGGTTGAAATTTGGTTGAAAAAAATCTACGAAAGAAACTCTCGTAGATTTTTTAATTAATTTTTTTTGCAAAATTTTTGATAAAATCTTAGTTAGCAAATATCTTGCCCCATATTTTCTTTGTCAAATTTTTCAGTGGTTTTATTCTTTTCTTTTAATCTTTCCATCAAATTTTTATAAGCGTTGTAATCTTCTTCTCTACCGAAATAGGAATTGCCTTGCTCGTCAATGTGCATGCCTACACCTTCAAGTTTTGCGTTATTTTTTTTGTTTGGGTCAAACGTCGAGACTGTTTTTGCCACCTTTGCTTCCTTATATTGAGACAATTTGTTGACATTTGCAAATGCCACGTTGTCGCCATAAAAATTTCTTCCTTCATTATCCTTGTAGACCCCAAAAAAATCATCTTTAAACAATTTAATCATTTGATATGAGTCTCTTATCTTCGAATTGCAAGACCTTATTCCGCCAATATCATTCATAAAAATACCCTCTTTTTATATATATTTTTATTACGTTTCTATGCTAACATATTCCCGTTTTTTTGTCAATAGGTAATTTTACAAAGTTGTTTATTTTAGTGGCATGTGAAGGTTTACTCCTATAAAAATGATAAATAATTTTTATATGCTAACACTTTAAAACTTAGCAAAATAAAAAATAAAAACAAAACATACAAAAAATAATGTTCAATTTTAATTAGTTTCAAAAAACATTGACTAGTCTTATAAATTTTTATCGCATTTTTTAAATGGTAGGTCCCCATCAAATGAATAATTTTTATAAAAAAATCACATAAAAAGGCTCAAATTTATTCCCTAAAAATGAGCCTTTAGATAATTTACTTTAAGTAAACACGTTACGTCACTTTAATCTTTCAATTAAAAAGCAAAACATCGCAAAAAGCCTATATGAAAAAGGCTCAAATTTATTCCCTAAAAATGAGCCTTTAGATAATTTGTTTTAAGTAAACACGTTACGTCACTTTAATCTTTCAATTAAAAAACAAAACAGTGCAAAAAGCCTATATGAAAAAGGCTCAAATTTATTTCCTAAAAATGAGCCTTTTAAAAAATTTATTCAAGCCAATGCTTTTAGCCACCTAAATTTTTAACAATGCTAAAACATCGCAAAAATCGAAATAATTTAAGTTTATAGACTGAGAATTTTATTTTTAAAAATTAGTCTTCAGCCATCATGTCTGCTTTTTCTTTTTCAAGCCTTTCTTGTTCACGTTTTTGAGCTTCTTGCTCAAGCCAAGCACGAGACACTTCCGGATAAGCTTCCTTATAGCCTCTCATACCTGTACCCGCTGGAATAAGCTTGCCTATCATGATATTTTCCTTAAGTCCTAGCAACTTGTCCACTTTGCCCTTTACGGCAGCCTCGGTCAAAACTCTTGACGTCTCTTGGAAGGAAGCAGCGGACAAGAACGACTCCGTCGCAAGAGAAGCGTTTGTGATACCAAGTAATATTCTCTTTGCAGTAGCAGGTTTTCCACCATTCATCAAAATATTTTTGTTGATTTCTTCGTAATCTTGAAGTTCAAGCATAGCACCTGGCAAAAGTTCTGAGTCTCCCGGGTCTTCAATCTTGACCTTTCTAAGCATTTGTCGAATAATAATCTCGACGTGCTTTGCATTGATACGAACGTCTTGAAGCCTATAAACACTCAAAACTTCTCTCAATAGATACTCTTGTACGCCCCTTAGACCAATAACTCTCAAAATATCGTTTGGATAAATTGAACCTGAAGTCAATCTTTGCCCGACAGCCACAGTATCTCCCGTTTTGACAGACAAAATTGTCTTGTTCTTTGGAGGAGTCATATATTCTACATCGCCTTCGCTTGAGAAAACTGTAATCTTGTATCTCTCTCCGCTATCTTCCACCTTTACTTTGCCAGCGACTTCGCTTATGATTGCTTCGCCCTTTGGTCTCCTTGCTTCGAAGATTTCTTCAACACGAGGAAGACCTTTTGTGATATCAGCAGCTGCCGCAACACCACCAGTGTGGAAAGTTCTCATAGTAAGCTGTGTACCTGGTTCACCAATACTTTGGGCAGCGATAGTACCCACCGCTTCGCCAATGCTAACCATTTGGTTGCTTGCCATATTTCTACCATAGCACTTTGCACAAACACCATGTTTTGATTTGCAAGTAAGAAGAGTCCTAATTTCAACTTGAGTAATGCCAGCATCTACAACTGCTTTTGCTTGGTCTGGCAAAATCATCTCGTTTGCCTTAACGATAATCTCTTTTGTCTTTGGATTGACGATATCATGCACCGCGACACGACCAGAAATTCTGTCTTCCAACTTTTCGACAACGGTCTTGTCTTCGATAATATCACTCACCACAAGGCCCTTTGGTTGCTCGCCAAGGTTCTTAAAGCAGTCATCTTCCACAACCACAACTTCTTGTGCAACGTCGACAAGCCTACGTGTAAGATAACCAGAGTCGGCAGTCTTAAGAGCCGTATCGGCAAGACCTTTACGTCCACCACGTGAAGACAAGAAATAATCAATAGGAGTAAGCCCTGTCCTAAAGCAAGACTTAACCGGAATATCAATCTTGATAGCGGAAGTACTTGCGATAATGCCACGCATACCACAAACTTGGTTGACCTGAGAAGGGTTACCACGAGCACCCGACGTAATCATCATCTTAACAGGGTTAAGTGTCTCCAAGCCATTCAAAACTGCGTCTTTAACTTTTTCGGTGGTCTCATTCCAAATATTAATATTTTTGTTGATTTTTTCATCAAAAGAAATAAGACCACGTCTAAAGGCTTTCTCATTTTCAAGCACTTTTGCATCTGCTTCTTTTATAAGTTTTGCTTTTTCCTTTGGTTCTTTCATGTCATAGACATTGATAGTCAAAGCGCCAATTGTGGAATATTTATATCCTAATTCCTTAATTTTATCAAGCATAACCACTGTTGGCGTAGGGCCCAATTTGTTGTAAGTGTTTGCGACAACTTGTCCCAAAACTTTTTTAGAAACAGCACCTTCGACTTCATATCTCAAAGCGTTTTCTTTCTTTGACCTATCAATAAAACCAATATTTTGAGGAATACAATGGTTAAATAAAATTCTACCAACAGTTGTCTCCACCTTGCCCGTAATCGTCTCTCCCTCAAAATCTACCGTACGTCTAACGATAATTTTGCTTTGAAGTTCAAGGTTTTTGGTTTGATAAGCCATAATTGCTTCGTCTTCATCCTTGTAAACACTGCCTTCGTTCAAAGCATTTGGTTTGTCCACCGTCAAATAATAGCACCCAAGAACAATATCTTGTTGTGGCGTCATAACAGGCTTGCCGTCGGCTGGCTTCAAGACATTGTTGCTTGCAAGCATAATCATACGTGCTTCTGCCCTTGCTTCAAGGGATAGTGGCACGTGAATAGGCATCTGGTCACCGTCGAAGTCGGCATTGAAGCCTACGCAAACGAGTGGGTGAAGTTTGATAGCCCTTCCTTCACAAAGTACAGGCTCAAACGCTTGGATACCAAGTCTATGAAGTGTAGGAGCACGGTTAAGCAAAACTGGGTGGTCCTTAATAACTTCGTCCAAAACGTCCCAAACAATAGGTTTTTCTCTTTCAATAATTTTCTTTGCAGTCTTGATATTATGAGTGTCGTTCATTTCAACAAGTCTATGCATAATGAATGGCTTGAAAAGTTCAAGAGCCATCTCTTTTGGAAGACCGCATTGATAAATTTTGAGTTCTGGACCAACAACAATAACCGAACGTCCCGAGTAGTCCACCCTTTTCCCTAGCAAGTTTTGACGGAAACGACCTTGTTTACCACGAAGCATAGCAGTCAAGGACTTCAAATCTCTTTGTTTTGGCCCTTGGATAGCCTTGCCACGTTTTCCGTTTTCAATAAGAGCGTCCACCGCTTCTTGTAGCATTCTCTTTTCGTTTCTAATAATAACGTCAGGTGCACCAAGTTCAATAAGTTTTTTAAGACGATTGTTTCTATTAATAACACGTCTATAAAGGTCATTCAAGTCACTTGTTGCAAATCTTCCACCATCAAGTTGCACCATAGGTCTAAGGTCTGGCGGAATAACAGGAATAACGTCCATAATCATCCATTCTGGCTTGTTGCCACTCTTTAAAAAGTCGTCAACAATTTCAAGACGTTTAACTGCCTTAAGTTTCTTTTGCCCTTTTGAGGTCCTAACAATCTCTCTTAGTTCCTTATAATCTTTTTCAAGGTCAATTTGAGATAGCAAAGTCTTTATCGCTTCGGCACCCATTCCAGCCTTGAAAGCATCTGGGCCGTATTCGTCAAGAGCATCACGATATTCCTTATCAGAAATGACTTGTTTATAGACAAAAGGTGTGTTCTTTGGGTCAATAACAATATAATTGACATAATAAAGGACCTGTTCAAGTGCTTTTGGTGTAATATCAAGAATAGTACCAATACGAGATGGGATACCCCTAAAGAACCAAATATGGCTTACAGGAGTTGCAAGTTCAATATGCCCCATTCTTTCACGTCTTACAGTAGAGTGAGTAACTTCCACTCCGCACTTGTCGCACACAACACCTTTGTATCTAATTCTCTTGTATTTTCCGCAAGAGCATTCCCAATTCTTTCTAGGTCCAAATATCCTTTCGCAAAATAGACCGTCTCTCTCAGGCTTCAACGTACGATAATTTATGGTCTCAGGCTTGGTCACTTCTCCATAACTCCACGACCTAATTTTTTCTGGCGAAGCGATACCAATCTTCATAGAATCAAAATTGTTTAGTTCAAACATAAAATTCTCCTTATTTTACTTTTCCTATTTAAAATTTTATTTGAAAGGTCAAAAGTTTTGGACCTTTCAAAATAAACATTGCTGTGATTAACTTTGACAAACTATTCCAAATCGTCAAACAAAGACTCTTCGTCAAAGTCGTCAAATATATCGCTATCGCTAGTTGACGAAGACGCATCTTGCTCGGAAACAATGTCAGAAGATGTAACGTCTTCTCCATCAAGCCCAAGTTCAATATCTTGAGTTGGCTCTTTTGGTTTTGAAACAAATGGGGCAGGCTCATTCTCGTCATTGGTAAGTTCGCTAATAGAGACTTCCTTGTTTTCTTCGGTCAAAATCTTTATGTCAAGCCCCAAACTTTGGAACTCTTTTATCATAACCTTAAAGCTTTCTGGAATACCTGGGTCAGCAATTGGGAATCCTTTTACAATTGCTTCGTAAGCTTTGTTCCTACCCACGACATCGTCACTCTTGACTGTAAGCATTTCTTGAAGAAGGTGAGAAACACCATATGCTTCGAGAGCCCAAACTTCCATTTCACCAAATCTTTGTCCACCAAACATTGCTTTTCCGCCCAAAGGTTGTTGAGTAACAAGCGAGTAAGGTCCTGTTGACCTTGCGTGCATCTTGCTGTCAACCATATGGTCAAGTTTTAGCATATACATAGTGCCGACAGTAACTCTATTCTCAAATGGTTCGCCCGTACGTCCGTCGTACAACACAATCTTTCCATCTTCACTCATATTGTTGTCTTTCATGAGTTGGAAAATCTCATTTTCTTTTATGCAGTCAAATACAGGCACTGCAACTTTCCAATCAAGCACTTTTGCAACTTTTCCAAGAAGGACTTCTAGCACCTGCCCCACATTCATACGACTTGGAATACCAAGTGGGTTTAAAACTACGTCAACAGGAGTACCGTCTGCCATATATGGAAGGTCTGCAAGTGGAAGGACGCGGGAAACAACACCTTTGTTACCATGACGTCCGGACATTTTGTCACCAACAGACAACTTTCTCTTTTGTGCGACGTAAACTTTTACCATCGTATTTACACCCGGCTCAAGCTCGTCTTTATTTTTTCTTGTAAACACTTGCACGTCGACAACCACGCCACCACGTCCATGTTGAACACGCAATGATGTATCTCTCACTTCTCTAGCCTTTTCGCCAAAGATTGCACGAAGAAGTCTCTCTTCTGGAGTAAGTTCCGTCTCGCCTTTTGGAGTAACTTTACCCACCAAGATATCCCCCGTCCTGACTTCTGCACCGACTCTAACGATACCATTTTCGTCAAGGTTCTTCAAGGCATCTTCGCCAAGGTTTGGAATATCTCTTGTAATTTCTTCGTCGCCAAGTTTTGTGCTACGAGCCTTGCTTTCTTCTACTTTCAAAGTGATAGAGGTATAAATGTCTTCTCTTACAAGTCTTTCGGAAATCAAGATAGCGTCTTCGTAGTTATAACCTTCCCAGTTCATGTATGCTACGGTCATATTTTTGCCAAGAGCAAGTTCGCCATTCTTGGTCGAGAAACCATCTGCCAAGGTGTCGCCAACTTCTACCCTTTGATTTTTCACAACAGCTGGTTTTTGGTTGATACAAGTATCTTGGTTGGTCTTTGCATATTTAATAAGTTGATAAACGTCTGTGTTTCCGTCGTCATTTTTAACCCTTATCTCAGTACCCGAAACAAAGGATACAAAACCTGCCTTCTTGCAAAGTACCATAGCACCACTATCTACAGCAATCTTATGCTCCATACCAGTTGCCACTATTGGAGCTTCTGTCGTCAAAAGTGGAACAGCTTGACGTTGCATGTTGGAAGCCATCAAAGCACGAGCGGTATCGTCGTTGGCTAGGAATGGCACAAGTGCAGTCGCTGCTGAGATAAGTTGACGTGGAGAAACGTCTACATAATCAACTTCATTTGCAGGCACTTCGATAACGCTTTCCTTCTTTCTCACGACAATACGTGGGTTTACAAAGTGTCCATCTTCAGTCAAAGGTTCGGTTGCTTGTGCTACGCAACAATTTTCTTCTTCATCTGCCATAAGGTAAACAACTTCGTCTGTCACTTTTCCTGTCTTTTTATCCACAACTTTAAGTGGAGACAAAAGGAAACCATACTCATTTATTTTTGCATAGCAAGCAAGAGAGTTGATAAGACCAATACCTTGACCTTCTGGAGTCTCAATAACACAAATTCTACCATAATGCGAATAGTGAATATCACGCACATCGGCAGTAGCCCTTTCTTTCTTAACACCGCCAGGACCGACAGCGGAAATTTTCCTTTTTTGTGTAAGCTCACTAATAGGGTTGACTTGGTCCATAAGTTGCGACAACTGAGAAGAAGCCAAAAAGTCTTTTAATGCCTTATTTATAGGTCTTGCGTTGATAACGCTTGCTGGGTTGACTGTTGACAAGTCTTGTGCTTGGAGAGTCTCTCTTATAACACCTGCAAGTTTATTTACGCCACTTCTAAACGCACTTGACATAAGTTCGCCCACAGTTGCAATTCTACGATTTGCCAAATGGTCAATATTGTCGATTTCACCAATGCCGTCATTCAAATCAAGATGATAACTTATTGTAGCCAAAATATCGTCCATTGTAAGTTGGAAATTCATGAGTTCTTTTGCATGTGACCTTATTGCTTCCAACCTTTCTTCTTTAGTTTTGTGTTTAGAAAGAAGTTTCTTCAAAGTTGGATAATGCACTTTTTCTAGTATTCCAAGTTCTTTCTCATCACATGGGAAAATAGCAGACAAATCTACTCTATTGTTGCCCACAACTTTGTGTGGAACAAATTTGTCCCCGTCCATTTTAAACTCGCCACGTAAAGTCTTTGCTCTAAGCCAAACCTCGTTGACTCCGCCGTTTTGAATTTCTTTTGCGACGTCTCTCCCTATTATCTCGCCATCTCTTACAACAATTCTGTTGCCAATCTTTATATCGCCATAAGCCGTTTGCCCTGTGATACGAGTTGCAATGGAGAGTTTTTTGTTAAGTTTGTATCTTCCCACCCTTGCCAAATTGTAATATTGGTGAGTAAAGAAAAGAGAGTTGATATAATTATATGTTGCTTCCGCGCTTGGGACTTCGCTTGGACGCATTTTTTTAGATAGCTCAACAAGAGCCGACTCTTGTGTGTCTTGTGGCTCTTTATCAAGAGTATTCATAATAAGTGGGTTGTTGCCAAAAATATCGGCAATTTGCTTTGACGTGAAACCAAAACATTTAAGGAAAACGCCAAGGGTAACCTTGCTACTTCTATCAATAACGACCTTTAAGATGTCGTTTACGTTTTGTTCAATTTCAATCCATGTCCCACGAGTAGGAATAATTGTACCATTGAAAAGCCATTTACCTGTCTTGTCTTGCTCTTTTGCAAAATATGCACTTGGACTTCTCACGATTTGGCTGACGACGACCCTTTCAATACCATTGAAAATAAACGAGCCTTCTTCCGTCATAAGTGGCACGTCACCTAGGAACACTTCTTGCTCCACAACTTCCCCGTCTTCCTTTCTCACAAGTCTAACTTTAGCTTTTAGTGCAACGGAATAAGTTATTCCCTTTCTCTTACACTCAAGTTTGCTGTACTTGCTTGTTGGGTCCAAGGTGTAGTCTACAAAGTAGATTTCGGCTTTGCCCGAGTAGTCTACAATTGGAGAAAATTCTTCCAAAATCTCTGCTATGCCATGTTCCAAAAAGTCCTTGTAGGCATCTTTTTGGATAGCAATAAGATAAGGCATATCAATAGGTTCTTTTATTTTGGAAAAATTGTATCTTTCGACTTTTCCGTACATTGTTTTTTTGAATTGTGGTTTAGATTGTCCCATTTTCACTCCTTAACCGTTTAAATATGTATATTTTTCATATGTTGTTGCAAAAAAATAGATATTATGTTTCCCTTATTTAAAAACTGATATTCCAACATAATTTAACCATAATAATCTATCTCATTTTCTTCCCTCGTTCCCCCATTTGACACCAAAAAGCGCATTGTAACAGCATAATGTAACATTGAGTTTAACACACCCAAAAATTTTAGTCAATAGATTTTTACAAAAATATTTAAAAATTTGTTGACAAATTTAGAATTTTTCTATACAGTGTTGCTCCAAAAATAAATTTACACCTTTTTTAAGTACATTTCAAGACCCAAATTTACAAAATTTTACATTTTAATTTTGCAATTACAAGGTTGCCAACAAGCAAAATTGACTTAATATACAAAAAAACAAGGCCTATGACTTTGAAGTGCACCCCAAAAGTTAGACGACTTTAGGAGGTTCACTTCACTTAAACCTTGTTTTTTTTATTATTATTTTTTTGTTACAAAGATGACTATAACTCCCGGGTCGCTAGAGTTGACATTGTCTAAGTGAGATGAAACATTGATTTTACTCTTCTCTTCACTATCGCTAATATTTGTTATCTTGTAAACATAACTTAAATCGTTTGAACTGTCTTTTGTTATGTATGCAAGCCCTATCTTTCCATTGACACCTTGCAAATTAAGTGTAGACAATTGGTCCAAATCTATCTCCACACCTGCAGGGTTATCTGCAGAATCTGGTGTAATAAGATTTTTATTCTTTCCGTCAACTGTAAAGGAGTATGTTCCGCCACCCATAACAAAGACCTTTTTGCAAAGCAATGTGCCACTGCTCCAATAGATAGAGTCAAAACCATTGTTTTGAGTCATATCCCCAGTATTATTGCTGTATATTAAAGTGTAATCTCCTTCTGCTTTTTCTTGTTGTCCCACAATAATTGCATTGGAGTTACTTCCCGCAAAGCCATTGGTTTGGTCGTTTGTATATATTGACAAACTATCTTTCAAAAAGCTTCTATTCCTTGCAAGGCCAATAACTGCACCTGCTGAGAAATCTTTGTTGTCCGACCTTGTTGTAGTTGTAGCAAGCGAATAGCATGACGATATAGAACTATCCGCCCCATCAAGTATACCTACAATGCCACCCACATAAGACCAAATTTGAATTGACGTAACTTCTCTCCCCGAAGAAACCCTTGGCTCGACATATCCTTCAACTTTGCAATCTTTTATGCTTCCATTTTGCATTGTCCCCACTATTCCACCCACCGAGTCAAATCTGTTGGAATAGGACTTTATTTGGGTAGACTTCTCTACTTGACAGGCTTTTATAGTCACCATATCGGCACCATATCCAAGCACACCACCGACGCAAACATTTGCAGTCGTAAGAGACGAAGTGGATAGCCCTGCAATCTTGGCGTCAACCGTTGCATACAAAATCGTCTCGGCTTGGTTGTCTACTGTTTCCACAGCATATCCCACAACACCACCAACGTATGCTCCGCCATCGGAAGAATATCCCAGCAAGTTTACACTACCTATGCTACCTTCTGTAACCATATTTATCGTTTTTTCTTGTTCGTCTTCCGTTTGCTTGGTAACAGTAAATTTGTCAATGTCAGCCGTTTTCCCGCCATAGACGCGTACGTTTTTTATCATAGAAGTCGTATCCGATGTTGTGTAATATCCCACTACACCGCCAACATATGAACCACCCGAAGTTGTAGCAGATATGCAACTTGACACAACCATATTCTTTATTGTTGTATTTTCCGCAAAACCAACAATTGAGCCCGAATAAGCACGTGCTTCTACTTGACTTGCATTGATTTTTATAAAAGTATCCATAAGGTAGCCATTGAGAATGATAGCATTTTGGGTGTAACCAAATAGACCTGAATAGGTATAATTGGAGTCTATTGTAATACCTTTTATAACATGCCCATTGAAATTAAAAACACCACAAAATGAGTTTGTTCTATCCTTTCCTATTGGAGAGAAATATCTTCCGCTAAAATCTAGGTCGTTGACAAGCATAAACTCCATATTGGAAGTTATCAAAGTGCCATCGTTGACACTATTTGCAAGCCAGACCAAATCTTCTTCGCAAGTTATTAGATATACCTTGCTTACACTAGCCTTGCTTATGCTATCTTTTGCAAAATTTGCGAGTGTATCTTCAAATTTGCCCGATTGATATGTGCCGTCTTCATTATAAACATTTTTGACACTATCAATATAGTTGTACACCAATTTTTTATTGTTGCCACTGTCGTAATCAAAGCCAACAAGGGCTTCGCTTGGCGAGTTCTTCCACTCTCTATTTAGTCCGCTCAACGATGGATAGGTTGCCACAGCAGATGGATTTAGACTGTATTCTTTTGCCCAAAGGTCTTCTTTCTTAAAGTTGTATCCTTCGCCCGAAACTAGATTTGCAAAAGTTGGCTGTGTTTGCCCTTTTGTGACAACATTTTGTTCGGAAATATAGTAAAGTGCTGGAGTGCCAAGTTCTTGACTTGAATTGTCATAGCCATACAACCTTGGAGAAAGGTTAAAGATATTTACAATTTCACTTGTGCTATCAATTTTGCCAATAACTACACCACCTTGATAATTTTGATTTTGAGCATTAGCCACAGTCACAAGGCCATAATAATTGTTGTAGCAATTGTATACGTTGGAACTGACCACTTCGCCTACAAGTCCGCCTACCTTATAAGTTGACGAGTCGCCCGCTTGCACGTAAACATTGTTGTAGCTGTTATACAAACCTTTTTGTGCGTCACCATTGTCCTTGCTATTTGATAATACACCTACAATTCCACCTACACTCACCGACGCTCTTATTTTACTTGGAGAAGACGAGAGATTTGCTTGTGAGCAATCTGTATAAAGTGAGACAAGCGAACTATTGGTTGCTTGTGCAACTATGCCACCTGCGTAAGAGACATCTTGCACAATAGGACTTTCTAGCCCCACATTCTTAATTGTTGCGTCTTTTACAACACCAAACAGCCCACCAAACTCGTCATCAAAACTTTCGTTGCCAATACTGTCGTAATATTTTGATTTGCCACTAACGGTCAAATTCTTTATCTCATAATATCTTCCGTCAAATGTGCCTTTAAATGGATTGCTACTTGTCCCAATAGGTGTAAAGTATTTATTAGATAAATCGATAGATTTTGTCAATTTTATTGTAATGCCTTTACTATCAATTTCTCCGCTATTTATTTTTCTTGCCATATATGCAAGTTCTTCGGCTGAAGACACAAGATAGGTCGATGTGGACGAGTCGATTTCTTTTGTATTGTCTACCCAATAAGATGTGTTTTGATTGTTTTTTAAGGTTGGGTACCAAGTCTCATGCTTAAAATTCCAAACTTTATCAAAATCAAGCACCCAAGTAGTAGTCTCCGTATCGGTTTTCTTTCTCATCTCATAACTAGATTTAAGCTTCAAGTCAGAAGAAGAAAGTGCTTTTGAGAAGAAATACACGTCGCCATTATCTTTCCCTTTAAAGAAGTTGTCGTCAAAATTTTCTTGCACGCTCTTGTATTGCCCATCGCTAAAGCAAGTATATCCCGTATAGACTATATTGCTACTGTAGGCACAGCCTGCCAAATAGTAGTTGTTTAAGTCGAAAGACACTCTATCTTCTATCTTTGTTTCTTCCTTATAGTCTCCCTTTGCACTATTGTCCACAAAACAATAACTTATATCTCCCACAATTGCACCCAAAGCATTCCTACTTGGGACAATGTCGTAAATAATTACAAGACCAACGTTAATATTGTTTTGGATATACACATAAGAGGCGTCAAAAATCTTTGTGTTGTATACATAGCCCACAATTCCACCTTCGTAAACAGTGCTGGAATTGTTGCTAGAAATTGTTGCACTATTGTAGTTGTCTTTGACAAAAACTTGCCCAACAGATGTAGTCGCATTTTTGCCAAGGTCTATTGCACCCACAATTCCACCAATGCCAAATATTGACGAATTGGTCGACGAAGAAGAAATGTTGCCCGAATTGTAAGATTGCTCCACTATTGGTGTATTTTCCTTATTTTTCAATCTACCTACCACACCACCAATTGAAATGTAAGAAAATGTTGAGGACAAGACTTCAAAATCTATGGAAGCCAAGTTGGACAAAAATTTAAGAGAGTTGTCCGCACGCCCCACGACACCACCCACATCAAACGATGCAAGGGAACTTTCCAAACTATCCTCTATATCTTCTCTTGTTATGCTCCCTGTCGATTGGAAAGAGTTGGTGTCTTCCACCACGATTTGTCCATTGTTCTTTAAATTTGAAATTGAATGTTTAACTATATATTCAATTTTGCTATCACCTATCGCACCGCCAATAAAAGCCTTGTGTGCATTGGTTTTAACTTCAATATTGCCCGTATTTTGTGCATAACCTATGGTACTATTGGTTGCTTTACCCACAATACCCCCGACATACAAGTACACGATGCTATCACTATCCACATAACTATTATAGGTAGAGTTTACACTTATCTTGCCCGAATTGGTTGCATAGTTGTCGGCATTTCCAGAAATCGTCGCCTTGTCAACTTTTCCCACCAAGCCACCTATATACAAGGTTGTATTTGTATTGCTTGTCAAGGATACACCTGCATCGTTGGTGCAAGTTGTTAGTGACGAGCCCGCCAAGCTCTCATCGCTACTCACCATCTCGCCCACAATTCCGCCAGCAATTGACAAACCTACAGCACTATTTCTATTGAAAATATTTGATATCGTGCTATCTATTGCCTTCCCCACAAGTCCGCCAGCAATTTTACCTACGACTTCTCCACCTAAAATATTCAAATCAACTATTTCGGCATTTTTTATAACCCCAAACAAGCCCGCATAGTCTAGGTACTTTTGATGGTTGTTGTACTCTATTGTAACTGTGCCGTCTTGGTTGTTGTATGTTACTCCGCTAGAATTTTGGTTGACTGACACATATTGGATATTCATATTGTTGCCATTAAAGGTTCCTTCAAATGGACATTCTTCTGTACCAATCGGTATCCAATATTTTCCACTTAAATCAATATCTGTCATTAGTATAAGGGTTTTGTCCTTGTAGGTATCTTTTCCGCTATTTACATCATTTGCCACCTTTGCCAAGTCTTCTGCCGAATTGATATATGATATTGTGTCTTCGCTTGAGGCAAATTTGCTCCAAATATATGTCTCCGCAATTTCAAGGTTTGTTGGATATTTTGTCGCGTCGTCAAAGTCGTCCGCATAGAAATAGTTGTCCATCGTCCAATAGCCATTGTCAAAAGCCTTGTAAATAACACCCTTGCTTGAGACCTTCAAGTTGTACACTCTTGCGGTTTGATTTATTTCGTATTTAGAAGAAAGATAAATTGATGCAACAGGTTTTTCGTATTGGTCAGAGTTTTGTTCCACGTAAGGAATATTGGTTATGGAATAGGTTAAGACGACTTCTTCTACGACATATTGCACCTTTGTACCATCGTCTACGACTTCTTTTTCCACATTAAATACAAGTTGGGTTATCTTGCTACCATTAGGAAGAAGTAGATTTGGTGTTGACTTATATTGTCCTCTAATATACTCGCTTGTGTCACCTTCCCCATTAATAACTTCCTTAATAGTCGTTATCTCACCCAAAGGAATTTGTATGCCGTTTATCAAGGCATATTTTTGTTTTAGTATGTCTCTGTAGTCATAGAAAGTATAACCATTTAGGCTCCCCACACTTACACCTGTAAAAGACATATCACAAGTTGAATTTGTGTAAGTCTTTGTGTCTTCAAAATTGGTTATAACTCGGTTGGAGAGATAATAAATCTTTGGATAATATTGTTCGCCACTTTCTGTCGTTCTTATATAAAAATTACTCCAATCTTCCTTTGTTTCTTCCGTATCTTGAATTTGTATGTATGTGCCAGCCTCGTGAGTATCGTTGAGAGTTGTGACTGTGACGCCATCAACTTGCTTGTAATAGACCACACCAAATCTCAACTTGTACCAATCAAAATCTTTTCTATTTTCATAACTCGTTGCCCAATTGCCACTTGCATCATAACTTATCTCGGTGTAAAGTTCGTCAGAGTTTTTAATTGCATTTGGTGTATTGCCAACAAATTCGTAAATCATATCTACAACGACGTCACCTACTTGAGATTTTATCTTGTCTTGAGTGTTTGAACTAGACTTCATTGCATAACTGACAAGTGGGTCTTGCGCTTCATAGTAGAAATCTTGCACACTGTATGGGTAAACCATCTGCGTATCGCCATTTTTTAAGATATTTGTGGCAAAAGACTTGCTTTGCATTGCGTCAATTTTTGGAGAATAGTAGGTCGAGTTGAGATATTTAAAGTCGCTACTTGACTTGTATAATTTATCCACAAAATAACTCTTGTTGCCGTACTTAATTGCTTGCTCGCAGTTGGCACTTATGGTATCTGTAGAAGAATAGAAAGCAATAAGTCCAATAAAACCTGCAAAGGCATAATCGTTGGACGAGTAGAGTTTGCTCAAGGCACGATAGTCGTCTGATAAATAATTGTTGCCCGCAATACAAGAAGAAATAAGTGTCGTTACGTTTTCTTCCAAATTGGCTCCCCCAACATATATGCTACGAGAGTTGAAGATTGCCCTTTCTTGCTCGTCTGTGAAATCTATAAAGGCTGACTTGTTGTATCCTGCTTCTACAAGAATGTCTTTATCATTTATTGTACCTATCAATCCGCCCACAAATTTTCCACCAAGCACAGCTCCCGTTGCTACGACACCGACAAGTCCGCCACCCACCATTCTACCTACAGCACCGCCCACCACGACAGCTGTCTCGTTCCTTACATTGATAGTGGTGATAGAATTGGCAATAAACCCGCCATTGTTTAGCCCCACAAGCCCACCAAGACCTAGAATAGTATTGCTAGAAGAAGCGAAGAAAATGCTATCACTTTCGTCTTCTTCTGGATAAAGCGTTTGTATCATTTTATCTTGGTCAACATATTTTACCGACGAGCTTATTATTCTCCCCCTATTTTCCCCCACAAGTCCACCCGCATATGCCATGGACTTAATAAAGGAAGTGTCTTCTAAAGAATAAGTAATATTGACATAATTTACAATAGCCTTTGTTCCTACAAGTCCAAAAGCCCCGCCAACAATGTTGCCTTGATATATACAAGTAGTGTCTATCGTGATATTGTTTGCATTGTAATTTTTAAGTGTAGAAGGGTCTACCACTTCGGTGACATCAAAGATGCCCACAATTCCGCCCGCATAAGAAAGTTTGTCCATCGAGCCATTAGAGATATACAACATGGCATTTATGTCGGATATCGCATTGTAAGTTGCATTGACAGACACGCTACAATTTATATCTTTTATTATAACATTGCCCGTTGCATAACCTGCCAAGCCCCCCACCGCATTTTTGCCTGCGATATATTTGCTCCCTTCCCCTATAATATTGATGTTGTTAAGGAAAATCTTTTTAGACGACTCGCCACCCACGAGTTTCCCCGCCAAAGCACCAACATATTTGTGCGAATTGGATATAACTTCTTGAACGACAATATTCAAGTCGCTAACAACGGTGTCGTTTTTAGAAGAGCCAGTCGACGTCGCAATCTCGGCAAAAAGTCCAAAGGAATCATCGTCAAGAATTGCACTCGACACCCTTTCCTCGTCATTAAAGTAAGAAATTGCAAGGTTGCTAAGCGTCATATGGTTGCCTTGCAAAACACCGCTAAAGGTTTTTGACGAAGTTTTAACAAAAACATTGCCAAAATCTATATTTCTCACGAGTCTATAGAACTTGCCATCAGTGTTTTCGGACAAAATATTCGCAAAAGACTCATAATCGTAAAGCAAATATGGATTTGTCCTTGTTCCCTTTAGGTCGGACACCCCTTTTACCCTTTCGGAATAATAATAGGACACACTTTGAAGTTCTTTCAAAACAATTTTGGTTATAACACTATCTTCATTGACGTCAACAAATATGGTATCATTGGCTCTAAAATTGTTGTCCGAGTCCACGTACGTGTTGCCTGTCAAAACCTTTATGTCAAGAATTTGTTTTGTGCCATCTCCATAATCTGCCCTTACAAAATCTAGCCCTGTGGACGACTTTTCGGCAACAATAGTGAGTGAGTTGCCGTCTTCCAAAGGATAGTTAAAGGTGTATTGAAAAAGAGAAGCATTGTATAAAGAGGTATAGATAATGTCGCTATCTGTATACTTTCCGCTAGAATTCTTAATGTAATATTTTGTTAATGTCAAGTTGTTTCCCACGCCTTCTGCACTTGATGTGGAATACAACTCTGTCTCGCCCTCTAAATTGAACAAAACATTTTCGCTCATCTTGTAATTTTTCTTTTTCCCGACATAAGTGTGCATACTTATCGTGTCAGTCAAAGTGGAGACAAGGAGAGGTCTTCCTTCTATAATCGCCCAAGTGTATCCGTCTACATAATAATACTGCTTGTATGCCACAGTCACAGTGTTTGACGTTAAGGACATATCAAAATTGACAAAGTTGTCATGGGTTGAGAAAGCCGACGCTTCAAGCCCAAAAGCTTTCTTGTTGTCTGGAGTCTGCGAAGCGGACTCTGTAGAACCCGTTGAGACATAGAAATTCTCCGACGCCCAACCTTTTACGTCTTGATTACCCCTTTGAGAAATTAAATAATAACAATTGTTTAGAGTGCCATTGACAACGACCTTGTTCTCTTTTGGTCCTATAAAAGGATAAATAGCACTCGCATTGTCGCCAACTTCTCTATAAAAGATGGAATAGCATCTACTTATCACACTTGAAGAGTTTTCTTGATACACAAATCCCGACTTGATATTTGCAGTTTTTGCAAATATATTGACGTAGCAATCGTTGATAATAGACTCATTGCTATATACAAAAGCCCCAATATTGCCACCGCCTTGACTTATGAGAGCTGTGCCGGTGTTGGTTATCTCCGCGTCAGTACTTGCCCTTGAACCTTGCACGTAGCACTCGGCAATTGAGCCTGTGTTTTGGTATGCAAAGCCACCAACGTTGCAATTTTGAGCAAGATTTTCCACTTCGCTTGAATCGAAATAACTTGATACAATCATTCCACTGTTGGTATGCACGACGCCACCTATTTGCCCATATGCAACAACCTTAAACTCTTGCACCTTGGAATTGGTTATATATCCTGTATTTGTGTTGCCTGCCACAAGCCCGCCAATATAATTGCTACTAGACGACTCTGGAGAAGTCAAAGATATAATTCCCGTCACCTTGCAGTTGGTTATAACGCCATTGTTGGTAGAAGCAAGTCCGCCAAAGTTGATAGACGAATACTTTGACATGTCGCAACTCAAAGTTATTTGTCGAGATACATAACTTTGAGTATCTTGGTTAAACTCCACTTTACTTGTATACACAACGGTTGTATTGCAGACCATCGTATCCTGAGAAATACTTGTAAACAAGCCAAGATTTCCTTGTGTAGCACTTTCTTGAGGGTCCGCAAAACTTGTAATAAATATTTTGTAATTGTTTCCGTCAAAACTCTTGAATTTTGCTTCAAATGGAGTGTAATTTGTCAAAATAAGATCAGAAATAAGTCTAAAATCACCCTCGGTCTCTTTACTTAATGCAAGGAATTCTTCAACACTTGCCACCGGTGTTGGATTGTAGAAAGACAAGGAAGAAACAAAACTTAGCACAAAATTTTGAGTAAAATTAAATGCACTTGCATAAATTGATGTGTCATAATTGTAGTTTTCCACATTTGGCACACCTAAATATGTTTGCCCATCGACCTTGCTAGATAAACTCAACCTAACATACAAGGACATGTCGGAGACTGTATCTTCTTGATAGCCACACACTGCGACATAACTATTGTAAATTTCCACGCCAAAGGTATTGTTGTTGTAAGAACTTCCACTCTTCAAAGCACTCAAAGTCCCTTCGGAATTCTTGTAGAACCACACACCCGACGTAAAATCTTCTTCCGTCGACTTTGAATTGTAACTTGCCTTAGTTATTTTTTCTTGCAAGGCTGTGATATACTCGGCAAAATTTTCTTTTATTGTATATCCACTATTTGTCAAAAGTTTATACAAAGAGTCGCTAGCTCCATCTGTACTCTCAATATATTTGTCGTACCATTGCGAGTACCAATTGTTGGCGCTTGTTGTTACACTCTCGTCATAACATGCTTCCACATCAACAAGGAGTGGTGTCGTTGTGGCGTTTACAAGTGTCAAATAGTCTTCTGTTACTTGCCCCGCCGTTATATTTGTTACTGTGAAAAGTGATAATACAAAGGTTATTTGCTTTGTGTCAGAAGTTATCCCCTTATCAAGAGTCAAGGTTAAAGTTATTTTCTTCCCAATAAGGTCAGTGGAGAACTCGTTTTTAGCAAAATTCATTATGTTGACATAATAAGAGCCGTTTTCTAAATAAGGTACAAAAATCTTCTCTTGAGCTGACGTTAAATTGGTATTTGAAGTAACCTCCCACTCCGCAACTTGATAGATGTTGGAAGTTATGACGTCTAGTTTTTGTTTTGTGTTAACAGGGAGATAATATACCCCATCTTGCCCTTTAAACTTATCATCAAATTTTAGTTCCACACTTGTTTTTGAAAGGGTTTTTATTGCGACCATTTGTGTAAGAGTGATATTACCCTTGCTATCTAGCACGTCTATATACAAGTAATACACCTGCCCATCTAAGGTGTCACTTGGAACAAGAAGCCCAAAAAACATAAATCTACTATACGAATACACACCACTGTCGTTGTAGAGATAGACGTCTTGCGCGCTCTCTTTTGTTACAATAAGTGCACCTGTGCTATCATAAGTCGTGCCATATTGCAAACTGAGTGAGAATTTATTTCCAGAAGTTGTCCCCTTGGAGTTGTACTCTAATTGTGTAATTGTCAAAGTTTTGGTAGACGTACTTAGGTATCTAATTCTAAGATTTGAATAATCGGCGAGATATGGGTACGTTTCAAGAGTCATAAGAGCCATTCTGCCATTGTATATAACATTGTTTTGGCTAGGAGATTGTGGGAAATCTTTATCAAGTTCCGAATAAATATTTGTTATAATTGTCTTTAAGTTCTTTTGTGGAAGAATGGTTAAAGTGATTTCTTTTTTCGATTTTTCATTTGATTTAGCATAAAACTTTATATTATAGACGAGATTTTCTTTTAGTGGCTCAAGTTTGTTGGCGTAGAAAAAGGTAAATGTGTATGCGATGCCCTTGTCCACTTCTTGTCTCAAACTTGAACACTTCAAAGCCATATCCTCGCTATTGTTTACACTTGGAGTACTTACAAATACAATCTCATCGCCCACCACATCGGTATAAGCGACAACTGTCAAAGTAAACTTCTCCAATTGATTCATTGTAATATTTGTGTCTATATTGTTTTTAATAAATATTTCAGTTGCACCATTTTGAATATTAAGTGCAAAGTAACGCTCCTCTTCTAAAAATACGATTTTCTCCGCGTCACCTATTATGTCTTTTATAAATGGAACATAATGTATAGACAAATTTTCATATGCAATTTTTGCAAGAAATGTAATATTCCTTGCATCTTCCACGTCAATATATTGATAGCCTTCTTCTGTGTTGTAGTCCCATTTTTGCCCATTAACGGTGAGCATTTGGTCAAGACTATCGGTGTAATCAGAAGGAATATCATCAAAATAAATCTTAAATCTCACCCCAATTTTATTGCAAGTAGAGTCAAACGAGAGTTCTTTTCCGTTTAGCGTTCTTGTATAAGTTGCACTAGTATAGAAAGATTTTGGGCTGTTTTTTATCACAGACAAACTGCCTATTTCGCTTAAGTCGTACAAGGTAGAATCATTGGTGTAAAGTTTTACGTCAGAAGCCCCACTCATAACATAAACATTTACAAGTGTAGTAGCCACTGAGGACAATTTTGAGAAAATTTTGAGAGTGACACTGCCCGTTTTGCACAAAGTTATCTTGCCATTTTGTATTTGCAAAACCCCATTTTGCTCATAGGTTGTAACGGATATTTTGGAAGTTTTGTAAGTTAAGTTTGGAATAACAATATTCAAAAATTCGTCTACATCAATAGTGTTTAAACTTTCAAGTTGTTCCGCACTATATAGGCCTTTTGTATCTTCAGCAAGGAACAATACAACGGAAGTAGATTTGTCCGAACTTGCATCAAGGAATCTTGTGTCTTCCCCACTGTCAGTCTTGACAGAGACAGTGATTGTTGGAGAAATAGACATAAGTGGGTTGCCATCTTTTACAAGAAAATATTTTATTTCGTCTTCCGTATTCGTATTTGTAGCCCAATACTCGCCTGACACACCTATTGAAGTCTCCTTTTTATCAAAAGACTTTTTATTTGAGTTGTAAACATATGCAATTATATATCTACTTGCATTGCCTTCTGTTGCACCACCAAGGAAATTCGTTGCAAAGCCATTGCCATAGCCATAGCCATAAGCAAAAACATCTTGAATACTTGTATTGCTACAACTTGCGACAAATAGCCCACCATTGCCACTCAAAGTCTCCACATTGACATATGTAGCACATTGAGAAATTGATACATTCCATGCATAGCCTATAAGTCCACCCACTATCGAACCTTGCACGTCGTATCCTTGATTTGACAAATCATAATAACTTTTGACGTAAGAAAACTTCATATCCAAATAACTAGCATGTCCAATAAGTCCACCCACATATTGACTGCCTTTCACTAAAAGGCGAGAAGTAGAGTAAGACTGCGTGTCATAATTTTCCGCACTTACATTGTTGAGAGTTACATTATGTGTAGAGTCTATACCTTGCACCTTTCCAACTGCTCCACCAACATAATATCTTCCTTCAACATGTGCTATAGAATAACTATCCTTTATAGAATATTCTGTATCGCCCAGATTTTCATTACGCTCCAATTTTCCGACAAGTCCGCCAACATTGTCCATGCTAGGTGCAATGATACGCCCGTTTGCTGAAAAGTTGCTAATCGTACCGCTACAATATCCCGCCACCACACCTATATTAGAGTTGCCCGAGCCTAGGGTAGAATTATCTTGTATATTTAAAACAATATTACAATCAAAGCCAAGGTCGTCGTAAGCAATTTCATAATTCTCCGCTGTTTCGGCAAAACCTACAATTTTGCCATAGTTTTTGCCTACAAAACCGCCAACGATAATCTCGGCATTGTCTTTCCCCGAATTGACATTTATTTCTCCTGTTGTAGGCACAGCATATGTATTCTCCAAAAGGCCATAATTTTCACCTACGATACCACCAAGAGTTAAATTGCTTGAAGTTGTGACTTTATAGGTAGAAAATTTTATCGAAACATTGGTTATCTTGCCATAGTTTGCAATAGCAAGCCCAGCAAGAGTGGCGTCGGTCATAAGACTTATATTGTAACTATCATAATAAAGAGCTAAGTCGGATATTTCACCGTTTTCTCCTATCCTAGCAAAAATACTTTCCTTATCTCCACTAAAAGTCCCATTATGCTTGATATTTACAAACCCATAATATTTATAAGTATCTTCGCCATTTATATTTTTAATTGTATATTTTCCGCTAAGAGTTCCACCAAAGCCATAAGCATAATAGGTGGCTTTTTCCACATATTTTGTGGCTTCCACAAATGTCCCATCGCTATTTTTTGTATAATATGGCTCCAATTTGTTTTCAAAACTATCTTCATCAACTACAGTTGAAATTTGATAATAGTTGCCGATAGGAGCAAAATCTTTCATATTGATTTCAAGGTCTTTTGTTAGAACATAATTTCTCGTCACAGACTCTTCGTCCTTGCCAATCGCTTTCAACTCGTCCAAGGTCGAAATATAATAAGGCATATCCTTCCCGTCGCTTACGGTAAAGTTGACAACTGCCATGTTTTGAGAAAATGACGCCAACGACTCAACCTTAACTGTCCTAAGATAATAAGTCGTCCCCGCTTGATAATTTTGTGCTATGACATAAGCGCCTGTGCTATCACTACAATAAAATTGCCCTTCAACGAAATCACTTTCTGATAAGTTTTCAAATTTTACGTATTCAAAATTAAAGAATTTGTTATAGGCATCTAGCGTCGTCACCTTATCTTGTGGAACAAATAACACATATCCACTTCCAACAAAAGAGGACTGAATATCAAACAAATAATTTTTTGTTTTGTTATCAAAGGAATCTAACGTCAAACTAAACATTGAGTCGTTTTCAAAGTAGTAGGTGTTTTCTCCTATCTTTGTAGAAGCGACAACTCGAGTCAACAATTTATCGTTGTGGATATTTGTTCCCAAAAAGGACACCGATATTTGAGTTTGTTCCGTCTCCCCCTTGCGATAATTTATCTCGGTGTTGCTAGACTTGATTTCTTGCACTTCTTTTACAGGAGTTATGCTTATCCTTGTTGATTTTTCAAGAGTCTTTGTCGCCCCACCTTCAAATTGTTTTATCCCCACAGTGACAAGGATAGAACCCGACACATTGCTTGTAAAATTTTCGTTTAATCTAAACACGTAATAATCATTGCCGTCGCTTGCCTTAACCACGCCATCGTTCAATTTTGTGATATAATCGTCCTTGCTGTTTGTGATTGTATTTTGAGACAACATACCGTTTTTTGATACCGAATAATAGGCCTTAAGCACGTCATTTACATAAATTTCAATAAAACCATTGTTTGCAAAAGAATACGTTGGGTCGTTGCCGTCTTTTCCGCTTGTCTCAACCTTTATGCCAAAAATACTGTCGTCTTTGTCAAGAGTCTCAGCATCAACGATATAAGAGTCTCCACTTTTTTGCACCTTGTTTGCATAATAAATTTTGTTGGCATTTTTGACAGAATCTTTCAAATTTGTTATAACCATGGACCCAATTGGGACGTAAGACGACAAATTTATCGTTTTATTTATTATTGACCCATTAGCATTGATAATAGACATAACAAGGATATAACTATCACTTGTGTAATTTACAAATGTAAAGCCAAAATCTCGGACGTCAAAAGAGAAATTGTTATCCCCCATAACGTAACTATTTGTGTCCCCAATAGTGGTTGACAAAGATGAGTATCCAACCACCATATTTTTAATCAAATTTGTATTATCTAGCGTGTTTTTGTATAGTGAATAATTTATTTCATAACTAGTAGGGACTGGTTGTGTAGAAATAGCAAAATAATATCTTTTGCCATATTCCACTTTTGCACTCATATCACTTTCACCTTTTGTCACAGAAGACGTCGCACTAGGGTCTAACAACTCGACATTAAGAGCATTTATTGCGGAAAAAACTTTTACTTTAATCTTATAAACATCTTTTAAATTGCTTGCCGATATTGAAATTTCAGACTCCAAAACGGTGCCTTTATAAATTTTGACAGGCTCAATGATAAAACTCTTTTCTCCCTTATTCCACGTAACGACAACAGAACTTGGGTCGCTCGACACAATAGATAAGTTGTCCAAAGTTGCGCCAGCTGGATCGCAAGTCAAACTAACTATCGCTTGGTTGTTTGATATGTCTCCGTCAAGATTAATTGTCTTGTTGCACTCAAAATTTTCATCAAAACCAACATTGCTTTCTTCTACGCTAATAGTTTTGCGTGAACCATCGGTATTCAATTCATAATTATTGTCACTATCAATCACAAATTTTGTGTATGTATAAGAAATAGCCGTTATATTTTTTAGCCCTTCTTTTACAGTTAGAAGGCAAAAAGCAACAGCCTGCTCGCCTTTTGGTTTTTGAGCCTTAAAAGTCATATAAATTTGTGTATCTTCTCTCAACTCCTCTGTTGGCTTGACGTAAAAAGTTGTATCCTTGTCAAAAAGTTTATCCTTTATATTGTCATTGGTTAAATTAGTCACTGTTTGAGAATTTTTCTCTTTATAAGACACGACAAGTTTGCCTGTTATATCAAAAGTTGTTCCATCTATATTTGTAAACTCAAGCGTAAACTTAGAATTATCTTGCAAAATAGTTGGTTGGTTGTCGATTTCGACAAAAAAGCTTTCGCCAGCAAGGTCGTCCGACGAATTGCGATAAATATCTTTTGCTAAAGGTTGAGAAAAGTCTTGCAAGGCAGTTTGACCATTCACTTTAAAGCCTTTAACTAGGTCGTACGCCTTTGTTGTAAGGGTTGTTTTCAAAGGATAATTTGGAACGTCATAACTAGCATAATTGCACTCAAAAACAAGTGGATAAGACCTATCCGAGCCATAAAGTGTTGTATCTTCCGTATTTTTTGTGGCTGTAACATGCACAAGTTGATAAGCCGTTGTTGCTTGGTTGTAGTCGGTAGTTGACTTATTGTTCTTATCTAGATAGACGATAGAAGTTTGGTCGATATTTGTCGAAAATGGGAACTTGCTATCTTTTACGACATCAAAACTAACCTTTTCTCCATTTGTTTTTGCTGTCAAAACTAGGTCCACATAATTATGTGTGACAAGGTTTGCATAAAAGTCATGCATTGTCACAATATTGTTTGTTGTTGCGTCGTCAAAACTTTTCCCTTTATAAACGACGAAGTTTGTTATATTGTTTAAAAATCTCACCGTAAGTACCGCTTGCAAGTCTTCACCCAAGGGGTTTGTGTAGGTGGCTACTACGTCGATAGACTCAAGATTTGTCTCCTTATCAAGAGACAACGTGCAATTTGTTTTATCAAAAGTAAGGCCATACGTCTCAAGGTTATATGTTTCAAAATTGCTCTCGGTCACTTTTTGAGATTCTTCATAATCGGTTTTATTGAGCTTTCCAAATTGAAAAGACAAACTATCTTTATCCTGCAAAGAAAGATAATTTAAAAGATTTAGTTTGTTTGCGTCATCATGCACATTGGCAAGTGCAAGATTTGTCTCAGTAAAGTTTAGCTCACTTGCCACCGGTTGAACGTCTACATATATTGTTTTTGTTCTTCCCGTCTCGTTGTTGAGAACGGTGAGTTCGCTTTGTCCCACACCTATCAAAGTAATATCAACATACACGTCTTGGCTGTCCGACTTGCCACTTCCACCACACGACAAAACTTCCACATTGCTTGAAGACACCGTTGAACTAAAATTAAAGCCGTTTGGGTAACCCGAATAGGACACTTTGAGAGACGCTTTTGGATAATTGCTTTGAGAAATATTTTTTTGAGATAAATAAAAGGTGTAGTTGCCGTCTATTTTTTCATCAAAAGAATAGCCCGTCGACTTTACTCTTTTTGTGCCGTCACTCAAAGGCTCCACAATATCAGTTTGAGAAATAGAAAAGGACAACGAAAATTTTAAGTTGTCGTATTTATCTCCACAACCTATAAGTCCAAAACAACATATAGCAAATATTACCGCTAGAAATGTTCTAATAAATTTTTTCATTTTTCCCTTTCCTATTTTCAAACTTTTTGTGTCTTTTTTGTTTGTTTATCTTTACTACTTTTTGTTTTTAATTTTTTCAAACTTTTGTATTTATTTCTCTCTTTTTTGTTTTTTTGTTTATTTTTTATTGCCTTTACTTTTTTTGTGTAGTTGCAACGGTCAAATTGATTTTGAGAACAAAGTGACAAATTTACACAAGTTGTCCGTTAATCTTGAAATCTTGATTGAGCAATTCGACTATCGTTATCCACTCGTCATTGAGATGGTACAAGAATTTGTATAGCAAGGTCTTGACACCAAGTTCCGAAGTAAAGCCTTTCTTAGAAAGAGCGTTTCTTGACATTTGAATGTCTCCACCGCACGCTTGCAACTCATTGTACGTATCTCCTATAACGATGCTTGCTGTGTTAAGGTTGAAAGTAATACCTGTAACCGTATAAGTAGTATCTCCATCTGTAAAACTCCCCATAGATTTCTCTTGGTAATCAGTAGGAATTTCAAGTTGATATATACCAGCCTCAGTGTTTTTGAGACTTTCCTTTACGACCGCTTTAATCTTCGTGTAAGTAATGAGTGCATTTGAACTTGAAGGAGCAGACCTATCCGCTGGGAATGACGCTTTTGTATATCCAGAAGAATTTAGCATCGTCTTGACATCTGAGACTGCTTCTATCTCGTTGGTTGTTGAAGGTTTCAAACGGCAATAAGTTTTGTATGTTGTAGTTGTCTCGCCTTTGTCATTTGTAGTGACAGTTTTTGCTTGTACATAATAACCTATCATATACGCTTTTTGCTCTTCTTGCTTCTTTTCTTTTGCTTCTTTGTTTCTTTCTACCCAATCATCAGCATACTCTGGGACAACATTGGCATAATCTTTAAGTTTTTCTACCAATTTATCTTTTATTTCCGATTTGCTTACTGTCAACAAATCTACAATAAAGTTGCCAAGTTTTTTGTAATCTATACCGCTATTGTATTCGGTGTCTGTATTTTCGTCGTCAACTTCTTCGTCATCGAACAAATCAGCTAGACCGCCTATGCCCTTATTTTCTGGAAGGTCACAATCTTTAAACTCCAGCACAGGGACAATCTTCGTCTTGCCATCTTCGCTTTGTGCCACTTTTATTGACCCATAAATTGCACTCACCGAGCCCGCAAGAGTACCACGCTTATCAGCAATGTGATTGATGTAAGCTTTGTCGTCTTCTCCAAAGGAATGTTCTTCTACTGAACCGTCGCCTTCACCATCTTCCCCTACGGTATCTCTCCCATAATAATAGTATCCGTAAACTTGTGCCTTGTTTTCGCTCTTTCTGATTACCGAGCCTCTCTTAGACAAAAGGTCTGCAACGTCGGAGACATTTATGTCCATTGCTATATCAAGAGCAGATTCCGTAACTGCCGAGCCTACGATACCACCTATCGAGCCTTCGTCGTATCCTTCGTCGCAAAATTCTTTATAGCTAGCAACAGTCTTCAAAGTTTTGTTGTCGTCACCAAGTTTCTTTGCATTGGTCGTGTCAGTTTTCTCTGTGCCGTTCCAAGGATTGCTCGCCCCAGGAGTCGCGGATATCTCTTGAGTATCGTCTGTCCCTTCTTTAAACACTCGTTTGAGAGTTAGGTTTGCATTGTTGATACAATTTTCTATTGTTCCACCAGCCATTTCACCCGCTATACCACCAACCGTCGCTTTATGACCTGCAACAATTTTGATTTCGTTCGTCACATCTTTTACCGTTCCGCCAGCACCTACTAGACCCACAACACCACCTATCGTATTGTTTTTGCCATCAAATATTTTTTCTTTCGCAGTCACAATCTTGTCAGAACCATTTAGTGTACCTGCAACATAACCTGCAACGCCACCTATGACAGTACCATTGAGAGTTGAAACAGCTTTAAAGCTACTTTCAAGCTTAAGTTCAGCACCGTCTAAAACAGCACCAACCGCTCCACCTACCATAAGAGCCGTAACATTTGCACCCAAACCTTGGTCAATCTTGAGAGTAACGGTTGTTTCTGATTCGCCTTTTGTCACCGCACCTATCACGTCGCCAGCACCCTTTATCGCTTGAACCAATAGTGTTGAGAAGTCAAAGAGTTTATCAAATTCTTTTACATTTATTTCAATTGTAGAAGTGCCACTTACTCGCCCTATGATTGAGCCTGCATAACTTATGTTGCCTGCAACAGCTCCAATACTTAAATTAGTGATTGTTGCATTTGTAAAGTTGCCATTTTCTAAATGTCCAATAATTCCACCAGCGTAATACTTATCCGACACAACGCTTAGAGCAATATTCAAACCAAGCCCAAATACAGGCATTGGAGAGAACCCGCTTGTTGTTGTATCGGTCAAAGGTCTAGCACCGATATATTTTATGTTGCCTTCCCCATTATAATAGCCTACAACACCGCCAAGAGAAGTTTTGAGAACGCCATCTTTGACAAGTTCTGAAATGAAATCCGTCCCGCCATCTTCGTCGGCATCACCCTCTGTGCCATCGCCTGTTACATTGTCTATAAGTTTGAGCGTTGTCCCGTCAAGTGCAAACACACCGTTTGTTTCAACATTAAAGATACTATAGTTGCTTATTCCCGATATCTCTCCACCAATCATCGAACCTATCGCACCACCAGCATATATCTCGCCTCTGACATATAGGCCTGTTGTTCCACTTAGAACAGTTGCATCGTCCATCATCTTTCCAACAAGACCGCCCGCAGTCCAACCGTTGACAATGCCTGCACTTTGCAAATAGCCGTCTTCTGATTTTTGTGAAAGACCAACCCCCATTTTTTGAAGTGTTTTTTCTACTTTAGACCAGAAACTACTTGTTGTGGTTGCGTCCATACCTATTTGAGCATGGTCTTTTGCGATACCTACCGAACCACCCACAGCACCAATACCTGCGACATTGTCTTCCCCGCAAAGTCTTGCAATTGTTGATACTGACTCTTTATTGCCATAAACCGCATAAATCATCTGCTTTGCAGTCTCAAGTTTATTTTTAGAGTCAATTTCTGTCTTGACTTGTACGCCTATACCTGCTTTGCCCGATTCCAACGTAGAATATCCATCTAGCACACCTACAAAGCCACCCACACTCATGCTTCCGGAAATTGTAGTCAAGTTGTCTTCAAAGTATTCCTTTATTGTATTTGTGTTTATATTGTCAGTATCAACATCTCCAAAGGCAAAGACCACAAGAGTTTCGTCAAACATTGAAAGAATTTTGTTCGTTGTGTCAAAATTGAAAAGTTTTTCGCTAACAAGTGTGGCATCGTCTCCATAGGCAAGTTTTGCAAGGAATACTCCGCCTGTTTTGAGAAGGGTATCCTCCACCAAAATCTCTCTACCTACATAGACACTGCTAATCACTGGAGACTCGCTTCGCAAATTGGCAGTCCTACCTGACTTGTGAGTTTGAGCAACACCCACTATTCCGCCTGCATTGCCGGCACGAATAATGTCGCCAAAACTATAGCACTCTTGCACGTCAACCTTGCCAAGCACATGTCCCACGATACCGCCCACATTTGTGCCACCATAGATATCCGCGTACATTGCACATTTCTTTATATAAGTAGAATTTCCATAGGTTGAGTTGCTACTTATTCTTCCCGCAATTCCGCCTACATAGGAGTCTGCAAACAAGCGCGCAGTAATAAGTTTGCCATTATCAAAGAAATTTTGTTTTATGTATTCTTCGTCGGCATCGCCTTTGATGGAATTCGTCAAAGCGGAACTCGCCTTTTCTAGTGCTTCTTCGTTGTCAATAGTAGAATTGCTGACTTCAAATAGATACACCGGATTGCCGTCTTTATCCTTTGTATCCCAATCAACAGTCAACTTGGAAACTTTCTTTGTCGTATCATCACTATTAGCAGTAGCTGTTGCAAAGGATACCGAGCTTGTCTCGCTTGAAGAGTCAGAATTTTCTTTCTTCTCTTCGACCTTATATTCCAACTCTTCAACTTTAAGTTGTGTAGCCACGCAGTTGGTGATTGTTCCACCATTGAGCCAGCCCACAACACCGCCAACGGTAGTACCTTTTTGACCTTCAACTTTTACACTTGAAATAATGTTGGACAAGTTGCCGTTGCACAAATATCCTATGATACCGCCACAAATAGTTCCTGTCTTGGCCTCTATTATAAGTCTATCCGAGTCTTCTGTCTGCAACTCACCCGATTTGTTATACTCGTTTACTTGTCCCACAATGTATGGAGTGGAAGAAGTGCCAAGCCCAAAGGTGAAGGAGTCTTTGCTATCATTGCCCAACAATCTACCAAGCAAACCACCGGTAAAGAAACCATTTGAAACCGTAGTCTTTACAGAGACACCACCTATTGAGCCACCAACATTTGTTTTGCTCTCTGGCACAGCATAGCAACCTATAGCACCACCAACATAAGGAACAGTGAAACTATCGTTATAGCCAAATTTGATAGATTTAAGCACCGTAACCGCAATAGATTGATTTGAATTTTCAAATTTAGTACCAAGTTGTCCACCCGTCATCAAGCCTACAACACCACCAGCATAACCGCCAGCATTGTAATTTTTTCTCAAATTATCAAAGTACTCTTTTTTACTACTATCTGTCAACACTTCAGTTGGAATTATACTTTCTGTACTATAGAAATATGCCGAGATACGTATATCTTTTACGTTATTAAACCATTCAAGTATATTATCAACAAATTTTACACCAAAAGAAGAACTATATCCTGCACTGCAACTACCACCTATCACACCGCTACCTAAATGGCCTACAATTCCGCCCGCATAAGGAGCACTTATGTGTATAGCAGGCTTGTTTATGATGCTGTCAGCGATGTCGCTTAATTTAGTATTAAACAAACTCGACGTATCTCCCAGCGAACTCAACCACGAGGCTGTAACCTTTGCATTGTAGAAGGCAGAGTCACCTTCGACATATCCTGCGATACCGCCCGCAAATCTATCACTAATAACAGACCCTGAGTTTGTAACCGTAAATATCGACAAGTCGCCCAAGCCCTCTATACTAAAGGACAAGGCGTCGTCCCAACTCACTTCAAATTCGTTCTCGTTCCAATTTCCCTCTGCATATAGACCCAAGGTGTGTTCTCTAAAGAAGAACTCTTCCATTTCTTTTGTATTTATCTTGCCACCATTTGAATATCCATATATTCCGCCAGCAAAAATTGAACCATTGACAATGCCACTATTCATAACAGGGCCGTATTTAACTTTTGAAGTTTTTGTTGTGCCTTCTTTGTCTTTGCATAGCATTTCTTGCATTATTGTGGTCATCAATTCTTTAAACTCACCTACAAGAGTTGGATTTTCTCTATAAGACGAAACGGTCACTTCTTTGTTGGCATAGCCTACAATTCCGCCCGCCACTCGACCAACAACGTTGAGATAATTGAAAGTAGACGTGACAAGCAATGGAGAGTCTGCAAGTCCTACTATACCACCTGCCATACCATTGGAGAACACCACACTACTTGCAACAGCACTAAGGACACTAGGCAACGTGAGCGTATAGCCCATTGAAAGGCTGATAACAAGTTTGCCACTACCATGAGTCATACCCACAATACCGCCCGAAGCACCAAAACCTTTGTCCGTTGGCTCTTGCCAAATAACTTCTCCATTGGAAGCCGTTGCTCCGTCTGGATAATAATCGTTAAAAACAATCAAACCAAGAGACTTTTCTTCCTTCAACTTTTCTTCTGTCTCGCTTGGCTCCTCTTGGACTATTTTGCAAATCATCTTTTCTGCTCTTGTAAGTCCATAGGAAATAACTTCTGCTTGATTTTTCTTTGAACTGTCATAGATAAAGCTTGTTGGCTTCCAATATGGGTCATGGTGATACTTGTATACCGTTATACCAGATATAGCGGATATGACATCATCATAGAACTCAATATTGCTTACAATGTCGGCATCGGTCAAGCCACCCAAATCAATATTGAGCAAACTGCCATTTGCCGACAAGCCAATATCTACAATAGGATATTTCTTGCCATCTATCAAAATCCCCGCCCCTAAACTTGCTGAGAAGGTAAAGGCGTCGTCTATTGTGGTAAGCATCTCGTCAATTTCATCAAAGCCCATATCTATCTTGTTAAACCACTCCGAAAGGACTCCGTCAGAAGCGTATCCACTCTTGGACAACTTGGCCATAAATGTAATAATGGCTTGCGTATTGTCTAGTTTTGTTGTGTCGCTTAAATTGGTAGACATACTCGTCATACTCTTCATAACAGAGAAGGCTGTAAACATCGACATAAGGTTGGTGTACACTCTACCGAAGTTGAAGCACCCCGATAGGTACGTTTTGTCTACACTATTTGTGTCAAAATATCCAACAATTCCACCAGCAATTTGTCCCATAACAATGCCAAAATAGTTGTTGATAAGTAGACCGGTGTCGTCCGACAAGCCTAATTTTTCTTTCAATAAATCAAAGAATGTGGCTTCGTTTTTTTCGTCAAAACTATTTACGATTGAAGCAATAATTTTTACGACAGCTTCCGAAATTGAATAGTCAGGAATTTGATAACCAACGATTTGTGTGTCATTCCCGCCACAAACCACACCAAACAAACCACCCGAAATACCCGCAAGGGAGTAAACGATACCGTTGTTGGACATAACGCCAAACTCAGCCTCTCCACCAACCACGTTATCTTTCCATTTTTGTGGAGTGAATAGTCCGCCCGTTGCCACACCTACAATACCGCCCGCCACTCGATAGCCTATGATAAGTGATATGTCAAAACTAAAGCCACCCGAAGTGTTGGTAAACGATTTTGTGTTGCTGGCTCTAACTTCACCCATTTCGCAATATCCCACGATACCACCCGAAATATTTGGCACGCCAAGTACCACATCTGCCAACTTGCTAAGGAAACTCACAACAGTACTTGCGTCATCGGAATTTGAGCTAAAAATTTGTCCTAAATTGCTAAACAAGTTGCCAAAAGAACCTGCAAAGGTGCAATTGTAGACCGTTCCATGATTGAGATAGCCCACTATTCCGCCCGCAAAAGATTTTAGGATATATCCCCTTAAAATTGCCGAAGCTGTGCAACCTGTTATTACCGTATGAGTATTGGTTGAAGTTGTCTCGGAGACAAGCCCCACAATACCGCCGGAATAAGTAGCAAAAGCACTACCCACACCACCATTGGTGGAGCAATTTTCTATGCGGACAAATTCCTTATCACTTGTGTTGTTAAGAAGATAATTTACAGTCCCTACAACACCACCCGCACTTGATTTGGACAAGCCCAAGCCCAACCAAACGTAAAGTTCAGAACCCGAAAGATTGACTAGTCCATCTGTATTTGCAAAATATTTTGTCAAAGAATCGTAACTTAATACTGACGACACTTCACTTTCAAATACCGCTTTTCCGCCAATAGTAAAGCTCACTATACCGCCCGCATAAACATTTATGGTCTTTGGCAAGGTAAAATCTTTTATTGTCACACCATAACTGCTTGCCGATTGATATACTCGTCCTACAACACCGCCCGCGGACTCGTTTGATATAACATTAACTCGACCAAATGTACTATTTGTACCCTCAAGGTCGCCTTTTAACAATTTACCCACCACACCGCCAACCGACGAATATTGTGCAAATCTTGAGATACCTGCTGTGGCTATAGCCGAGCCTTTTACCGACCAATAATCTTCCCCGCTCATGTTGCTAAGTTGTGTAAAGGCGCTATAAAGAGCTTTTGGGTATTCTTTAGCTGAAGAAGCATCTTTCCATTCTTTTGTAACTGTCTCTATATATTTGTTGAAAGCATTTGCAATGTTGGAGTTCTTGTAATCTGGTAAAGTGGCACTCAAGTCAAGATTGCCCGACTTATTAACATCAGAAGCGGAAGCCTTGATAATAGAATCTTTACCCGATTGCCCAATTGCAAATTGTTGCAAGATGCCACCTCTCATACGCCCCACAACGCCACCAACGATGGTCTCTAGAGATGACTTGATAGTCATGTCTCCATAGATGCTAGAATTGGTTATATTTATCTCTCCCATATCGTCATCTTGATACATTTCGCCCGCGATACCACCAAAGATAATCGTACCATAACCGCTCAACTTCTTAACATCGACATCAACGTTTGCATTTGTGCCAAAGGAGCAATTTTCCAAAGTGCCCTTGTATATGCTCCCAACAATTCCGCCAAGATAAACATCTTGCACAAAGAAGGTAACTTCATGCCAATTGTATTCAATTTCTTTATCTTTGGAAGTGTTTGAGATTACATTTTCTTCCCACTTATCGTGGTCAACTATTTCATCAGACAAATCTGAATATACAAGTTTTACACTGTCTTCATATTCCCAATTGCCATATCCAAGTCTAAATTTGTTTTGCTCGCCCTTTGAGTCGTTTAGGTCATAAGTGCAATTCTTGATTAAAGCAGAACCATTGCTAATACCAGCAATTCCGCCCAAATTCATAATGCCGTACAACGATATCTTATTCTTTTCTTGTTCGCCCTCACTACTTTTGTTGGTCGTTTTGAGTGACACACCATCAATAATTGGCGTTTGCTTGCTACCACCGATGTAGCCTACTACACCACCGACATAAGAGAAAGGTTGCAAATAATATTGGTCGTCAAAGGAAGGAGCAACAATCATTTTCTTGAAAATTATATCCCCATAATTATTTATGTTTGTAGTAACTTCATCTCCACTTTCGTCGACACTCCTTGTATCATCTGTGTCACTATTAGGGTCATTTGTGGTTATTGTGCCACCCGTCATGATGCCCACAATACCGCCAATATAGGTGATATCGTCGTTATAGATTTTGTCACCTGCTGTTGTCCCGTCAAGACTGTTGTTGAGATTTTTTCTTTCCGTAATGCGATTGTAGGCCATAACATTGAGACCGTCTATCTCGACGTTGGAGATAAGTCCCCCTTCCATAAAGCCTACAAGTCCACCTGCAAAGATTGCCTTCCCGTTTGTGAGGGACAAAGACAAATTAACTCTATTGTTTGCAAAAGATTTGCCGTCGTCCGCTTCCCCTTCAATCTTATCGTTAAGTTTTATAGATGTTATAGGGTTTTGCAATATCTTTTTTGCATCTGCATTCATTTGGGAAGTGTACGTCTCTAAGGTGCCATTGTGCCCTTCTGCTAAAGTGCTGAACAAATCGCCATTGTAGACATAGTTTGGAGAGACATTTGCGACATCGTACTTATCCGCCACCTTTATGCCAGTTATTTCTCCCGAAGCGATATATCCCGCCACAAGACCGGTCTTGGAGTAGCAACCATTAAACACGATATCTCTCACTCTTGTCACTTTGCCATCTTTTGTAGACAATGATTCGTTTGGAATAGCACGCACCAAGCCATAAGTTGCAAACATATCAGATACCAATTTGTTCCCGCCATCAAGGTCACCTATAAACATTGCATCATATGTATCCCAACTCTCCGACCAATATGTCAATTTTTTGTATTTTTTGAGGCTAATATTTCTTGTAAACAAATAGTGCCTATAATTAAGTTCGTCTTGCAAGCAATTTTCGGTCACAAGCATATCAAGCAACCCACCATGCTTAATGTTGTATGGCATATCCACAAAGCCATCAATTGTTGATGTTGGGTTTGGACTTTCAAGATTTTCTTTGTTGTTTCTACCATTACCGGTGTAAATCATTGTAAAATACTTTGTAGTATTCTCGTCAGCATACACTCTTTTCAAATCTTTCGAAACATAACCATAGTTAAACCATGTATTGTCCAAATTGAGAGAAACGTTGTTTCTTTCTGCGACTTGTTCGCTTGTGTAAACTTTTGTGTTGAAGGTGTCCACCAAGATTTGTTTGTTGGCTTGTCCCACCCAACTTGTTTGGAACAAATCTAATATTGTCTTTGTAACTGCACTCAATACAACTGTTTTGTCCGAAACATTTGTTATGTTGGTTTTCTTTATATACGAATTTTTAAGTTCTACGTCGCCCGAGAAAGTCGTAGTCCAAGCATAAATACCACCAGCAGTGATATAACTTGCGTTGTTGTCTTCGACATCTGCAATACATTTTGTCCAAACGGTCCCCGTACTATCTGTCCCTTCAAAGTCGCCTGTATAAGCAATGTAGTCGTAATAAGTACGATACAAGTTGGCCTTTTGCTCCTTCTCGTCTTTTAAGTTGTTGCACACTATTGGATATATAGACTTTGACTGATACGCCTCAATGTCAGCCATGGTGTAGGAATTTGATATAACACCATATACACTCTTGTATGCAATACCACCAAAATAACTTCCGCTAGTCTTTGCACCATCTATAATTGCCCCTGTATAATAGGAATCATATATGTTGCCAACAAGTCCAGCGTTGTCTACCTTGCCATTAAACACTACAAGACCATAACCTGCATCGCTGTACAAATCTGCTGTCGAGAAAGTCCTTGCAATAACGCCATAATTGTTGTAGGCAATTGATGCGATAGAACTTGGAGCGTCACCACTTTTTTCTGTAGACCCCGAAACACCGCAAGAGAAGATAAAACCATAATTATTTTTTGTTATAACAGCCGATTCACTTGCAAAATTTGAGGTTATATCTACAAGCAAACCCACAACTGCCGAGTTTTCGGTAATTGTGTCAAAAACGCTTGTTTGCTTGCTAGAATTTTTCCCTATATTGATAGAATAGCCTTGGCAATTGAGAACCCAACCTGCATATGAACTTACAACTGTTTCGCCATCAATAGTCTCCGAAATTGAAGTGGAAATAGTATTATCTAAATACAAATCACTATTCAACACATAATAAGTGTCTTGCAAAAGGCTTCCACCCGCATAACTCACAGGATTAATTTTTGAGCCAACCACAAACTCCGTTGTTGAACTTCCACTACGATAGTTATTGAAGAAAATTGTCTCCGTACCTTCGACATATTTGATAAAGTCTAGAGAGTTGCTAGTTGCATTAAAGTCTACATTCAACATGTCGTTCAATAGGTTTTTCAACTCAACTCCTTGCCCGATTGAACTAAAACTATCCACGCTATTTGGCTCACAAGTAGCATTTGTAATGTTATCGTTGGAAACAAGCGATATGTTCTCATTAAAATACACTCGTGCAAGAGAGCCTGAGAAGTTGACATCACTATGCTTGCCACCAATTACACTGCTTTCATAAGTTACCAATTTTTGTCCAACAGCATAGTCTCTTATTGTAGATAAAATCAAATTGCTTTGGTTGCCAGAATCGCTTAGTACATTGAAAGATTTTTGGATACTGCCGACCAAACCTCCAACACAGTATACAAAACTATCATCGTTGTAGAAATAACTATTGCTATCTACACCTTTTCCACGCAAAAGCAAGATGTTGCCAAGCACAATAACATTCGTTATGGCTAGAGAGTCCGCATAGCCCACCGCTCCACCGATGTACATTTGTCCTTCTTGAGAAGCCACAATATCCACCGCTGTCAAAACTGTCCTTAACTCAAGTGAAGTTGCACTCGCGACTACACCACCCACGACAAGATAGCCAAGCGAACTATAACCATCTTTATCAGTAGTTTTTTCTATTCTAATCTCTTTTGCATCACTTAAAATATTTGTCAAACTCATTGTGGAAGAAGTTTGCCCAATAATTCCACCCACATAAAGAGAAGCAAAAGATATGGCGTTGACTTTTATTGGAAGGTTGCTATAAACATTGTTTAAAGATGACGAAGTGTTGTCTCCCACCACACCACCAATGATAGTCTTGGAGCCATTGTTGTCCACATTTGCAACAATTCTTGCATCAAACGCACTACCTACGACTTTGGCACGATTTCTAATAAACACATTCTCTATCGAAGCAATATTTCTTCCAACAGCACCACCAACGGTGAGTTGCCCTTTAACATTTGTCTCGATGCTAATATTGTCGATATATACGTTGTCAATATTTCCACTTGTATAACTCTTGCTTGCGGAGTAAGAACTTGCCGTTCCCACAAGGCCACCAATGTATGCACCACCTGTAGAGTTGGTATTTGGATTATTGACAATAAAGGCTTTCGAGTCATTCCCCACTTTTATAGTCAAATTGTCAACATAAACGCCTTCAATTTCACCTTTAAAGTAGCCAGCAACACCACCAACATACAAATTCTCGGCATCTTTGTACGATTCGGAATCTGATTGATAATCTGAAGTGATGTATATCTTTGTACCATTTTCGCCCATAGCGACGGAATTGCGTATCTTGCCATTGCCTTCTCCTACCAAAGTGCCATAATAAATACTATTTGATTTTTGAGTTGTCGTTATTTTTACATCAAGATTTGTACTGCACGATTGAATAACAACCGAACTTTCGCCCGTAGAAGCCATAAGTCCGCCAAAATATTCCGCGTTGGTTTCTACTTGTGAAACAGCAGTGGTTATGCTTGCTATTTTAGACGTGTCAGTTGGTGTCCCGCCTTCATAATTTGAGACGACGGAAGCAATAGTAAATTTTGAATTGTTGTAGGTATACACTCTTGTCTCGTCAATTTCTGTGCTATTTACTGTTTTTGCTTGTTTGTATCTAGTCACAAGGAAAGCAGTCTCACCAACAAAGGTTGTAGAAGTCTTTTCAGTCGTAACGGTCCTTGTCCCTTTTGTAATTTCATGTTCTTTGACGTTAGATGGGTATTTTGACACCATTCCCATAAGAGAACTATAAATTGAGACGTTAGACACCGTCACGCCTTCGGCAAGTGCGACCAAAACAGAAGCTTTGGTAGATGCATCTAGTCCATTTTTAAATGTAACCTTGTAACTATCAACAACAATGCTAAAATTGGAGAAAGTTGCATTGCTAGCATGTTCAAACAACGCATAAGAGGTCACTTCCGAATTGTCGACATTAAATTTAAGATTAAACAAAATTGGATATCTAGAATATTTATTGCCATCTGTATCTGTGTATTCTATGGTGTTGCCCACAATTCTTCCGCCAAAAGTTTTGGAAATAGGAGTAATATCGCCCACTGTGCTAAAATCTAAGTCGTTCATGATAAGGTAAGTCATTTCTGCATTGTTGGAAGATGACACCTCTTCCATAAACTCTTCTGCCGTATAAATTCTTCTCACATTGGTTTGCATACCATATTGCAAAGTAGGAAGGACTTGCTCCTCGTTATAGGACCATACGTCACGAGACCATTTTAATGGCCCAAAGTATTTGTCGCGAAGGAATGTCCCATCGTCTGTTTCATTTTGAATAAATCTATACAATTGATGAGGTTGAATGAGATAATAGACCTCGCCTTCTAAATAACCGCTCAAGTATTCGTCGTAATTTGCACCGCTTTTCGCTGTACCCCAAAGTTCTATAAGGTTATTTTGAGGATAGGTCGAAGAAACAAATGTCTCATCTTTTCCCTTGTTTAGCTCTGTAGCATCAAATTGTCTCAAGGCATATTGATTGAAATATACTTTTGAAGATTGCTCAATGCGAACAATGCCTTGCCCTTTGCTTGCATCGGCATTGGTATATTCTCCATACAAAGCACCAAGTTTGCCTTTTTTGCCAGCAGTATTTTCATCATTAACAAACGCATACAAATCGTCAAAATCAGTTTTTTCATAAATATTTAGTGCAACGATATTGCTAAGTGTCAAGGTCTTGTTGCCACTAGTAATACTTTCAAACAAACCATCTATTGGGTTGTCAAATATCTTACCTATTATACCACCAATTTTTGTGTCTTTATTTGTTGTATCGCCAAGCAAACTTGCATTGGTGTAGACATTTCTAAGTTCGCCCACATAACTTCCGCCAACAATACCACCCACTGCGGTTGCGTGAGAATTTCTTACATCGACTCTATTGTAGGAATCAATTATACTACCTGAGCCATTTACCGAACTCCCCGCATTGATACCCACAAGTCCACCGATGTATGTTGGAGTTGCATCTGTGCTATCGTTGTACAAATTGATATTGATTTGCCCCCTACTAGACCCACCTTCCACATATTCTTTTAAGGCTTTTTCCATAGATTGGTCATAAGTTTTGTTGTAAGAGACATATGTCTTGTTTACCATACCATAGTTGAAGCCCGCAACGCCACCCGCCACAAGTTTGGCGGAGAGCAAAGAGCCACTGCCTACGATAAACTCAGACCTTGCAACCATGGTTTGCGACCCAATTAAACCAAACAATCCGCCCACATAATTTGATATAATTGCAACATCTTTGTTAAAGGAGGTATCTGTTATATTTTTAGAATTCTTTTTAAACTCGCCCACATGGACATTGTGTACGACTTCTTTTGAAATAACCGCTGTACTACTTGTCAAAGTTTCTTGCCTTAGGTCTACCACACCCGCTATACCACCCGCGTAGGAACAAGTGTCAGATTTTAGCCCAGAAAGTCTTAAATTGCCCGATTGTGTAAGTGGGGCTATTTTTGACCAAATGCTAAAATCTTTTACAAGAGTTGCACTGTTTTTGTCAGTGTTGCCTTTAATTGACAATGTTGAGTAAATATTGGAGACATAGTACAACTTGTCTTTATCAACACTTGACCTACTATTTGGGTCGCTTGACGTAATAATTCCCGCCAAAGCCCCCACGTAGTTTTTACCAAACACGAGCCCTTCTTGATTGCTTGATGGGACAAGGGTAACATTAGAAATATTGCTATCTACAATAACGCCCGCAAGAGCACCCACCGCTGTGGTGTCTGTAGCACTTATATTGGTTACACCAAGTGTCAAATTCTTGACCCCAGCACGATAAATATCTTTAAACAAACCAAAAGCATAGCTGTTGCTTGCGTTGTCGTTGAGATTGATATTTGTCATAGCAAGATAATTGCCATCAAAAATTGCTGTTTGACCTGTAATAGAAGTAAATTCTACCGTAGTAGACTCAATGTTGTCGTTGTTAAAATCAATATTGTTGATAAGTCTAACATTAAATACATATTTTGAAGACGAATTTTCAAGTTGTAAATTGTTTTTGTATTCTCTAAAAATTTTGTTGTATTGTTCTGCTGTAGAGATTATGTATGGGTTGTTGAGCGAACCCAATTCGTAATCTACAACATAGGTAAAGTAGACCGTAACATCTCCACCACTAGACTTGGTAGTATTTTTTATTCTACTTGAAATTGCAATCGTGTTGGCACTTACAAGGTCTGGATAACCGTTTATTCCGTCTTTTTCCATTCTTATAGCCCAAACACCACCCGAGCCATTCCCTGATGAAAGACTTAAATCTTCTATCTCTGGGTCAAAAGAGAAGCCGTTGAAACTATCTGTTAAAGTAAATTGATTTACTCCTGACCTAGCGCTTGAAGTAGACACACCGTCTACAATAGCATTGTCCGAAAGCTTTTGTGCCCTTTCGTCTTTGGTGTATAGTTCTTCTCCCTGTCCGTCTTCCAATAGATAGTAGCAATTTTCTATTGTCCCAAGTTGCTTTTTAGAACTGTTATCTCCAGGAGAAGCGATTGTGCTTTCAAAAGGTCCATAAGTGTTTTTGTTGGAAATTTTACTTAAGGAATATGATGTCTTGATATATGAAGTTTCCCCTTTAATATACACAAATCCAGCCACACCCGGCAAGGAATTTGCCGAACTATCATTTACCCTAGCAGTCTTTATAGCATAATCGTAACTACCTGTGAGATTGATATTGGAGTAGCAGTCGGCAATATAGTTTGTGTTGGAGAAAACAAACCCCGAGGCACACCCATTTGAGAAAATACCTCCACCAAGTTTGCGAGAATTGACGTTTTGAGCATCGTTTTCTTCTATGCCACTAGCATAAGAACCATAAATGTACCCAGTATTATTGACGACAAAGCCCGCAGTCCTTATATTTTGAGTGCCATTAGCAGAACTAAAGACTTCTATTTGCAAATTATCCGCATAACTTGAAGAAATTGTACCTGAGTTGGTTGCGACAAACCCGCCAACATTTCCCGCTCCATAAAGAGCCATGGTAAAGTTTGTGACATCACTTAATTTTTCTTTTGTTGCAACAACCGAACCAATATAACTTGTCTTTAAGACATAAACGTCTTTTCTACCCACACGAGAGTTGGTGATAATACCACTATTTGTTCCAACAAAGCCACCAACGTTGATGGAGTCTCGAGAGACAGTGTTGTTTGTGTAAGCATTGATAACATACCCATTGCTGACAGTAGACGTCGTAGCTATTACGTCACAGTTGGTTATTATACCTTCATTGACGCCAGCAAGTCCGCCATAATTGATGGTGGTGTAAGAATTAAGTTGCGTCATATATTGTTGTGTATTTGACGTGCCACCCACACCTGTTTTGGAGTTTGGCAGTGCAACGATAACGTTTTTGACAATAGATGAACTTGAAATTTTGCCAAACAAACCAAAGTTGACTGATTGGGTTGTTCTACTATCTGGCAAATAGAAACTATTGATGGTTATAACCTTATTATTCCCGTCAAAAGAAGCAAAGTTTGCATCAATTGGAGAATAGGTATCAAGTGTTAAGTCGTTTACCAAAATGTAGTTGCCTTGTCCGTTTTGCGCATTTGCCATCTTCATAAATTCTTCTTGTGTGGAGACAGCTATAAGGTCAGTCTCATCGTCACCAGCCACAACATTGACCGTAAAGTCTATCTTAGCAACATATATACTTGTAAGAGACTCGTCCAGTGGAATAAGTTGCAATTTACCCTCATTGTAGACATAGGAGAACTTCATTCTTAAATTGGCAGACCCGGCATTGATAAGACCTTCGAGATAAATGGTGTTGTAGTCAATTGTATAATTGATAGTCGAACCGCTTGCACCTAGCAAATCTGCAGTGGCAACAAAAGTGTCACTGTCTGCTGTAGCAGAAAGTTGCTTGACTGAGAAAGGCACATTGTTGAGTTCGCTTGCAACATTTAGATTTCTATATTCTCCGTCAATAGTTGGATTTTCGATAAACCAATAATAAGGGATATCGGCATTGTCACTTAAAGAAGAATATTTATTTGCAAGCACCGCTCTTGAAATATTCTTTTCAATTGCACTCAAACTACTTTTTGTTCCATATCCTTCAAGGCTTACTTGCAATTGTTTTGATGAAGAAATCGTCATATTAAACACATTGTTGTCGTCAAGGCCATTGATAGACACCTTGGTCACCACAGCATCTACAACTGTAACGGTTTGTTCCAAAACTTGATTTATAACATCATCTCCGGTTGAAATCTCAACAGTCAACCTAATCTTGATTGTGTCACCAACTTTTGCATTTTTGCCAAGTTTCAAAAGCCCATTTTCTAAAGTAGCATAATCGGAACTTTCTCCCTTTTCTTTTCCGCCACTAATGTAATTGTAGGATAAGTAATACTTGTAGCCCGTTTGAACCTTTGGAGTGATAGCAAGGTAATCAGCGGTTGTTTCTTCGTTTTCAATACCTGTTGCTGTATACGCTATGATATTTCTTGACGTCCCGTCGTGAGAAATCGTCAAAGTTGCAGTTGGAGCCTCGACAACTCTAAGAGGAATAGTCGTTGTGCTCTTTCTCTCCGCATACTTTCCGCTTGACGAAGTAAAGCCCATATAACTTACTTTTACGATAATATCTATCGAGTCCCCCGCTTCGAGCGAACTTGGTGCAACCACCCTTATATACAATCTACCCACGCCCCCATCTTCGCCAAAACTATAACTATATGCATCACCATGAAGAATACCTGTCTTGTAGTCTAAATATGCATCTTTTAAGGTAGAAACTAGTTGCAAATTTACACTACCATCGGCATTTGTGGTGGTGCTTGGACCTGCGATATAATAGGAATTGTTATCCCCTTTGTCCCCATTAACTTTTAAGAGTTGAACAAAGGACAATTCTTTGCTCCCTTTTACAGAAGACTCTATTGTCACAGACATTTCGTTTGCATAATAAGGCACCAAGTCTACCACGAGCAACCCGCCCATTCCACTCACCAAAGTGCTACTTGCATTTGTGACATAAGAATAAAAAGTTGTACTCCCTTCATTTGGCTCGCTTGCTTTTACAAGTTTTGACGCTTCCTTTGTATATGTATAATAGGAATATTCTATACTTGACAATTCCGATGGAGAAACAACGACCGTAAAATCGGACGATTTATTTTGAGCCGAGCAAGAGACGATATATTTGCTTACGTCCGTCACGTTGTACGCTTCGCTCTTTAAAACCAATTTCATTGAGTACCAGAAAGTATTATCTCCGTCAACAGTTTCTTCTGGTTTTGTAAGAATTATTGAGAAAGGACTACTTACATTTTCATAAATAAAGGTATTTGCATCGTCGCCATATTTTCTTGCAACCATTTCACTAGCCTCGCTACTACCATCTTTTGCAATACTTATAGACAAATTTTGCACTGTGGTTGTTGTATTGCCCACGTAGACATAGGCGTCAAAGGTTTTGGTGGTGTTTAGATAGCCAGATAGTCTAATCTCCGACATACTAAACCCAATTTCCACAACATTGACTTCGGCTTTAAGGAAAGAGACCCAGTTTTCACTTGTATAGCAGTAATCAGTATCGTCAATCGTAAACCTAACTGTAGCAACCAATTTATATGAGCCTTCTTTAACGAATTTTATTCGTTTTGACTCCTTTACAATATATTGAGTGTCGTTTGTTACGTCTTTATATTCGGCCGAAGTCTCCTTGTAATACAAGGTAAAATCAACCGCATAATTTGTATAATTAGAAATTTCTTCATTATTTTCGTCAACCAAAGCGTAATTGAAATTGACGAATTGATTGCTTGCAACCGATTTTTGATTAGAAGAGTAGTTATAATCCCAATACGAGTCTTGCAAACTGCCGTTTTGAGAAAGCAAAAGTTTGTCAAAATCTTCCACCACCACGACCGTAATTTCGCCACAAATATTGGAACTTTCCTTCAAAGCGAACTTGAGAGTCTCCACCCCCACTTTTAGTAACTCCAATTCGCCAGAATCTGTCACTCTCGCAACACCATTTGACGTAAGAGTGCTAACGACAAGGTTGATATTTGTCACCGAACTTGTCGTTGTAACACTAAATATATCGGCAAGATTGTAAAATCTTGAATTCTCCCCATAGGTTAGAATAATTACCTTCTTATCGCCATTTTCGTAATGATAATAGTTTTGTCCAAAGACAATTTGGTTGTTCGCACTCACTTCTCCGCCGAGACCTACAACCGAAATGTCTGATGGAATATCTGCGAGCAAACTTGTATGCTTTTTGATAATTACAGAGTTATCTCCGTCATAATACTCAATCAAAATATTTGGAGTGGCATCTTCTTTTGGAGAAGTAGCATCGCCCACAAATCTTTTTTCTAATATATTGGTATTATTTAAAGTACCATATTTAAGTAGATAATAATATTTTGTACCGCTTACACCCAAAAGGTCCAACTCGCTAGCACTTGCACTAAAGTCAACCGACACTACACCGATATAGAAGACGTCATTAAGTAAAGTTATCACATGCGCACTTGCATTTTCCGTATTTCCGCCAACAAGCCCCTTTACATAAGAAGAATTTTTAAGAGATATAATGTTGAAAGTTGAAAAAACGTTGCTAAGGTTTATATTTGTCCCGTCACCCACAAGTCCGCCTGCATGAGCCTCGTCTCCATAAATAAATATGTCGCCCTTTGAAACATACAATTGATTTGATTTTGAAGTAAAACCATACGAATAGGAATTTTGCAACAATAACAATTCAGCATAACCCACAACACCGCCAACATAATCGTTCCCCACTATCATAGGAGAATATCCACCATCAGAATACAAATCGTGATTTTCCACTCTTGCATTAAAGATATTTGCCAAGTCAGTGGAAGTTCCGTTTTCTGCAGACGCATAACCTACCACGCCACCGACATAGTTGTTGCCAGCAACCTTTATTGAAGTTAAAATATTAGAAATTTTTGCATTTTTGGTTAAAAGTTTTCCAGCCACGCCACCGACATTATTACATGTAAACGTATTTGACTTGTTGGTTGAAGTGTTAAAACTGCCAATATTGCCTTCTATTGCAAAGTTTGAAATTGTGCCATAATTTACACCCGCAATGCCACCGATAGCGGATTCTTCATTTGTAATCGCCCCGCCCCTAACATTGATATATGCAACGACATCAACATCTCTTTGATTATAACTTATAAAGTTGACTTTCGAAGACGATTGTGTACTAGCCTTGTAATTGCCGTCTATTGTGCCCTTGTTTTCACCCACAAGTCCGCCCACATAAGACGTCTCGCTAGACGTAACTACAATTGATGTGCCCGTCGAATAGGTCGTCGAAGTGTAATCTTTTTCTTTATCACTAAAATAATTTAAATTTGAAAAATATTTTGTATTTCTTGCTTCGTCGTTGTCAGAAGACAAATCTACACCATAGCACAAAATTGTGCCATTGTTTTGCCCCGCAAAAGAGCCTAGTTTGACATCGCTTTTAGTCTTTGATTCTATAGTAATATATTCAACTACTACATTTATAATAAAACCATTATTAATACCAGCAACTATACCCACATTGCTTACTTGATTGTTGCTATTTATAGAGATAGTAGCATTTTTTATTTTCAAATTGTACACAGCACCATAGGTCTTATCATTTTTTGCAATTTCGCTAAACAAGCCCACCTTGCCGTCTACTGCACTGGATAAACTTAGCCCATCTATAGTATAACCATTGCCATTAAGCACACCTGAAAAACTGCTTATTGGGGTCCATGCATAGTTACCACCTAAAGAGATATCGTTTACCAATTGATAATTCTTGGTTGGGGCATTTGAGATAGCACTCAATTGAGAAGCAGTCTTGATAGAATACGCTTGTTTCTCACCATCTTCCACAACAACTCTTATTTTTTTGTAAACTTTGTAGGTCGTATTTGAAACGTAACTATCTTTTGCGATAAGGACAAGATAGAAAATTCCACCGTCTTTAACGGCAAGATTGAAAGTTTCTTCTCCCGCCAAATCTAAAGAATATCCACTAGTTGTGCCTTTTGAGAGTGTAGCGTATTTGTTTGCTGTATCCTTTTCGTCACTTTCACCATTTGTTATGTATGCAAAAAGGCTCTTGTCTCTAATTGTTTCATTTGCTATTTTCCCAGTCAACACAGCGTTTAGGTTAATAGTCGAATTGTCGTGCACTCTTATTTCGTCATAACTAGACTTTTCCGCAACGTCGACCTTTGTTGTAACATTGTCCACCACCGTTGTAGCATTGATGCCAATACTTTTTACTTGGTTAGCCTTTGTTACAACAATTTTGCAATCAATAGGGCTTTGATAAAGACCAAACTCGTCGATATGCACTTTGATAAATATCGTTGCTTCGTCCTTGTATTCTCCAAGAGACACCGTCCCTTTAAGGATATCTCCATAAACGGTGTAGTTGTTGAAACTATTATTATCCAAAGTTATGTATGATATATCAGATTGGTTTACCAAAACAAACTTTATTCTACTTGCCATTTCATTATAAAGCGTCGAACTTGTATTGCCAAACTCTATCTTAAACTCAAAGGTCGCGGTCGCATTGTCTCGCAAATTGTAAGGAACAGAGTCCACATCATAAATTCTTGCTTCCTTTTGTCTTAAACTAACGTTCCCTGGGATAAAAACGTTGAGAGTAAAGGTCAAGGTTGCAGTTTTTACTCTCCAGCCAATATAATTATTTGACATTTGGAAAAAGTCATAATATTTGACAGTAGCGCTTATCGTCGTTGTACCTTGTTCGTTGGCTGTGATTATGCCATTTTTAATTGAAGCAATATCACTTTTTTCCGAAGTGTATTCTACATCTCCCAAGATTTTGCCATTGCCTTCAAGAGACAAACTCAATTTGCCACCTTTTACCACACTTGCGCAAGGATTTGTCTCGTCGTTTATATCATTCTCCGTAAGTTTTGTCTCATTGTTTACTTTTTCCAATTTCAAACTATTACGTACCATTTGAAAGCCAACAACCACAACGTTGATAGAATTTGATATGCCGTTTGGTGCGGTAAACGTGATAGTTGTTTTGCCGACAGCCAATCCGCTAACTTGCAAAACCCCACCCAACTTAAGATTGTTGTTTATTCCATCAAAATAACTACTTGCATTGGCTAAAGCCTTTATCTCGACGATATTGCTACCACTTGCGAACTTTATATTGTCACTCAAATTGTTGTCATAGAAATATGCCACAAGAGACCCAGACGTGTTGCCCGCTTCCAAAACGAGCTCGTTGTAACTCGTTTTATCTTTTTCCGTCAAATTGTAGAAAGTGGAACTGCCATTTTCCACAATAACCGTTGACGCAACAATTGTTGTCACACCTTTTTTGGTCTCAAACGAAATGGTCTTCTTTTGTCCACTCAAGCCATTGTTATCACTTGATGGCGAGACGGTGTTTCCATTTGCAAGTTTTAACTCAGAATTTACGATATTTTCAAAAACAAAACTAAATTTATTGCTATCACTGCTATCACTAATTTTGTCTGAGACTGCCTTTGCATAAAATGTCCTTTCGTCTTCCTTTGAAATATCGCGGTCAAAATAATATTTGCCTTCACTTGATGTAACACTAATTGGTTTACCATTTGTATCGGTAAAAACAAAGTATTCACTTAAATTTGAAGTCACCACGTCACTTACAATTTGCACACGAACAGTCCTATCACATTCTGGCGACTTAGACATATCCCCAAGGTCAATGTCAAATCTTGTGCCCTTATCATTGGAATAGCTATCATAAACAACTGAAGAATTGTTCTCAATATTTTTGCCATCTTGCAAAACTTTGACACTTGTCGCAAGAGAGTAAACGTTGACTGTAAAATCTTTTACGTCGTTCAAAGTTGTATCCGAATTGGCATCTTTGTACTCTCCCAGCAAATCGCTAAAGAGATATTCCACGTCATTTGTAAAATTAAACTTGATTTTAAAGTCAAGGTGAGCCACTCCCGTATTTTTCGCCCCAAAAACAAATGTTGCAGAATTTTCTTCGTTTTGTTGCTCTCTTTTTTCAATTATGCTGTCAAACAAAGGCTCTATTGTAATAGATTCTTGAGAGTTAACAGCCACTTTAATTTGTTCAAGCGAATAAGAGTAAGATGCCGTCCCGACCTTGTACTCAGCACCCGGATATGTAAAAAGCACAAAATCAAATTTATTGTTTTGTCCCATCACATTAAAGGAAGTTTGATTACTCGAGACTGAAATATCGTTATAGGTAAGTGGAGCAACAATATTTATTGAAGTGCTTGCCTTTAATTTTTGGTTTGCTTCACTATCGTCATTTTCAACATACTTGCTTGACTTTGCGGTAACGTTTACCTTGCCAGATAAACTTGTGTCTAAAACGATAAGAGAATATTTGCCGGTCGTCTCGTTTTTCTCAATCTCAAAACATGGCTTGTCTGAGACATAGTAGACGCCATCTTCTACCTTGCTAAAAGTTGAAATTGCTCCATCACTATCCACATAGGAATCTAGGGAGAAGTCGACTTGCTTTTCGCTTTCTTCAAATTCAAAAGCACTACTATATGAACTCGCAAATTGAAGGTTGTCCGTAAGACTGATAGATTGTCCAGCCAATACACCAAGGTTGTCTGAAGACACAAAGGAAATCTCGGTAACAGGGAGAAGAACCTTAAAATACAAGTCAAGAGACCCACGATTGAGAACCTCAATAGACGAAACCGTCAACTTAAAAGTTTGCGAACCCGAAGGACTAGATGCACTCACTTCGGCAGACGTGTCAGAGATATTCTTAGCGGTTAGCGAATCTGACGAATTAAACTGTAGCCTTTTTGAGGCAACAGCGTCAGAGTTGACTTTTGCCGAGACAATAAAATTCTCACCATACATAACTTGATAGCAATTACTCTCGCTATCATAAGACAACGCCTCACCTGTCGACTTGTTGACGACAGAAACCAACTCGACTTTTAGATTTGCATACTTATCACCACCACCGCAAGCAAACAAAGCACCCGACAAGGAAAGCATAAAAATTGCCAAAAACAAAAACACCTTTTTCATCTCTCACCTACTCCTTATTATGTCAAAAAAAATCTAAAAAATTAACGTTAGTACAATGTTATGATTAATTATAAAATAATATAG
>CAVHMC010000002.1:0-49138 GCA_963636895.1 Oscillospiraceae bacterium
ATAAAAATTAGGTAAAAATTAGGTAAAAATTAAAAGAGAAAAAATGAGAAGAAAATTGTTGTTGCATAGTTGTTGCGGTCCTTGTTCGACGGCATGTATTGATAGATTAAAAGATGATTACGACTTGACAGTATTTTATTACAACCCAAATATTTATCCGCAAGAAGAGTACGTGCATAGACTAAAGGAGCAAATAAGATATGTCAAAGAAGCGGGGTTAAATATTTGTGTGGTTGATGGAAAATACGAGGATAATTCCGTTTTCTACAACTCTTTTTGTGGGCTTGAAAAGGAAAAAGAAGGTGGTGCAAGGTGCAAAGTTTGTTTTGCTTTGCGACTAGAAAAAAGTGCACAATACGCCAAGGAAAAGGGTTTTGATATTTTTGCGACGACTCTCAGCGTTTCCCCGCACAAAGATGCAAAGTTGATAAACGAGATTGGTCAAAACTTGTCAAAAAAATATGGTGTAGACTATCTTGTGAGTGATTTTAAGAAAAAGGACGGTTATCTTATCTCTATAAAAAAATCAAAAGAGTACAATTTGTATCGTCAAAATTATTGCGGTTGCAAGTTTTCCATTTATAAAAAAGAAGAAAAATAAGGTGGAGATTTTTACACTTTTTGAACAAAATTTTTTTTGCAATTAAATTATTTTTAGTTTTTTTAATCATTTTGTTTTCAAAGAATTCAGTCCTTAGTCAATTTCATAAAACCAACACAAAAAATTGCTTTATTGCAAAATTATCGTTTCAGAATTTACATATATCAAAACTAAAATTTTTGTTTTACAGTCTTAGAACTTTCGCTCTAAAAATTTTAAAACTTATACGAAAACAAACTTTCCTTTAACCACGAGAAAATTCTTGTGCTACAATTTTTAATTTGTTTTATAAAAAAGTGGACTGCTGAGTTTTTCAACTTTTGTGGTCCACTTTTTAGTTATATTTTTCTTGATTTTAGAAATATCAACTTATAATTTTTTTATATAAACCTTAAGTTGTTTTAGGCTTTTGTTTTCGCTTTTGGGTAAGTTGAAAGATTTTTTCAAACAATTTTTTAAGCAAGGGATAAAATACTGCTATGCAAGTTAACGTTATTCCCACAAAAATTACTTCGCCTTTTGCGAGTTTAAGGTAGTTGAAAAATGACGGTGGAACGAGGGCAAAAACAAGTACGGCTAGTGCTAGCATGGATAGAGATACTGTTGTCCTAAATTTGTCGAGTGGTAGGCATAAGGTAAGCATGATAAAGAAAGCACCAAAGGTCGCGCAGTAGGAAATGAGAGTGCTAATTAGTTCCATTTGATTTGTTACTGTGCAATAAATGTAGCACGCAAGACTACTCAAAAACAAAATCAAGGCACCTGGTAAGGCTTTTGACGACAAACTCGCAAGGAAGGACCCACTAACACTTTCCTTTGTTGGTTGAAGTGCTAAAAAGAAGGCTGGAATTCCTATAAAAAACGTCTCCCACACAAGCATTTGATTTGGTTGCAAAGGATATTTGTACACCCTTGAAATTAGTACAAAAATTGTTAAGAATATTGCAAAAAATGTTTTTGTTAAAAATAAACTAGATGCTTTTGAGATATTGTTGATAACTCTTCTACCTTCGCCCACAATGCTTGGCATTGCAGAAAAATTGTCGTCCAACATGACAAGGTTGCTGGCACTTCTTGTGGCTTCGCTTCCACTTGCCATGGCGATAGAGCAGTCGGACTCTTTAAGGGCTAAAATATCATTCACTCCGTCACCCGTCATTGCCACTTTTTTTCCTTGTGCTTTAAGAGAACGAACAAGAACGCATTTTTGCTCGGGAGTGACCCTGCCAAAAACGTTGTAATCGTTTGCAATTTTGGACACTTCTTCAAGGGACATATTTTCCAAACTTATGCATTTATCGTAGCCTACAACGCCTACTTTTTGCGAAATGCAACTCACAGTGTCCACGTTATCGCCCGAAATAATTTTTATTTCAACGCCGTTGTTGTTAAACCACGCAATTGTGTCTTTTGCATCTGGGCGAATGTTGTCTTCTATAGAAATAAGGGCTATTGGAGAGTTATCCTTTGAAATATTTTCGTCAATATTTTTTTCCTTTGACTCGCACAAAATAAGCACGCGATAGCCTTTTGTCGTCAAATTTTTAATAGTGTCTTTTGTTTCGTTGTCGAGATTATTCGTCACAAATTCGGGTGCACCCAACATAAATGTCCCAAGAGACTCAAATTCAACTGCGGAGAATTTGCGTTCACTACTAAATTCTACTATATTTTTTGGGGTCTCAACATCTTTTGGGTCAATCCAAAAATATTTTGAAAGTGCCACATTTGTATTGTTTTGAGTCTTGGTGGCATGTACAAAATTTTGCATAATCTTATTTATTTCTTTGCTACTTTTGTCAAGCCCTAATACGCTTTTTACAGACATTGTTCCGTCTGTCAAGGTCCCCGTTTTGTCAAGGCACAACACATTTGTGCGGGCCAGCATTTCTATGCTATAAATATCTTGCACAAGGGTGCGTTTTTTTGCAAGATTTATAACCCCCACAACAAGGGAAACGCTAGTAAGTAAAAACATTCCCGCAGGCATCATGCCGATAATAGAGCCGGACGTCCTTTCAATGGTGGTTGTAAGGTCGTAGGTTGCCTTTAAATCAAGAAAAGTTAAAATTCCAAGTGGTATTAACAAAAACCCAATAGAGCGAATAATGATGTTGAGCGTTTTTAATATGTCGCTTTGGTTTTCTTTTAACTCTCGAGCCTTTTTAATTAAGGTTGAACTATATGTCTCAAGCCCCACTTTTGTAACTATTGTCTTTGCTGTGCCATTTATCACATAACTTCCGCCCAAAAGTTTGTCGCCCGCCAATTTTTTTATAGGTTTGCTTTCTCCAGTGAGCAAACTTTCGTTTACTTCCACACTCCCTTCAAGTACAACTCCGTCGGCACAAATTTGGTCTCCGCTTTTGATAAAAACAATGTCATCTTTTACAACGCAATTTTGTTCGACAAAAGTGTGTTCCCCGTCCCGCAAAACTTCCACCTTGCAGTTGTTGATAACGCTAATTTTATCCACCATTCTTTTTGCCCTGATTTCTTGCACAAGCCCTATGATAAGGTTGCACAAAAACACACCTGCGAAGGAGACGTTTTGAAAACTTCCCACAGCAATAAGCGTGCCTGCAAGCAAAAAACAAATTAGGTTAAACAAAGTAAAAACATTTTCAAAAATTATTTTCCCATAGGACTTTGAAGTCTTGGTCAAAAGGGTGTTCACCTGTTTATGTTTTATGCGTTCTTCCACTTGCGACTTTGTAAGCCCGATTTCATAATCAATTTTTTCTTGTTCCATAAATATCCTTTTTTGATTTAAAGTGCGTGTTGTCGCAAATTTTGTGTGATTATATATAATAATGTTGCAATCTAAAAAACCTAAAAAGCCTTATAATCTTAAAACTAATTCAATTGTTTTACAACGCATGCACAAAGGTCATCTATAAGGTATTTCCCGTCTTCGCTATCAAAGTCAAAGTCCTTGTCGATTTCTTCCGTCAAAGCGCCAACAATTCCGCAAAAGGCAAAATTGAGATAGACGTCGTCAAGTTTATAAAGAGTGCCTTCTTCTTCGCCTTTTTCGCAAATTTGTGTAAAAAGAGTTAAAATAACCTCTCTACATTTATAAAGCATTTCGGTTATTGTGTCTGCGTTTTCTTGGCTTAGGAATGGTGCATAGTTGTCAAGAAAAGTCCATGGCATAACCATCCAATAATTTGCTTTCATCGTTATAATAATTGCCTTTAAAAAAGTTTTCAAACTTGCTCTAAAAGTTGTGACTTTAAAACTAGAAGAAAAGAACTTCACCATTTTGTTTAAATAGTAAATTATACTATTAAAAACCATCTCATCTTTGCTCGAAAAATATTCGTAAATTGTACTTTTTCCCATCTCGCAACGCTTTGCCACGTCAGACAAAGTTATAGACTTGTAGTCCACTCGGTCGTTAAGCATAGATAGGACTTCTTCATAAATCATTTCTTTTTTCATTTTGTAACTCCATATATAATTGATATAAATTATTATAAAGGTTTATTTATTAAAAGTAAAACATTTTTATCAAGTTTTGATATGTTTTGTAAAATAAAATACTATGTTTTCCAATTTTTCGACCGAACGGACTGCTTTTAAAATCTAATAATTAGGTGCTTTTTCATAAAAACAAGTATGCAAAGTCCAAATTTTAGGACCATTGAGTCTAAAGAAAAATTGAAAGATATAATTGAAATTTTTATTGAAAAAAAGTAGATAAAAAAAATCGAAAGTTATATAATAATTATGTTAAGGAAATTATTATGAGAAAAACAAAAATTGTATGCACAATAGGTCCATCGACCAATAGTTTGGAAAAAATTGTAGAACTTTTAAGAGCGGGAATGAATGTCGCAAGACTCAACATGAGCCATGGAGATTTGTCTAGTCATCAAGCAACCTTAAACCTTGTAAAGAAAGCAAGAAAATTGACCAACTTGCCTTGTGCAATTATGGTGGATACTTGTGGCCCAGAACTTAGAATCGGCACTTTTCAGAATGGAAAGATAGAACTTAAAAAAGGAGACAACTTTGTTTTTTCTACCCTAGATACTTTGGGTGACGAAGGAAAGGTCTATTGCCCATATCCAGCCTTGCTAAAAGTTTTGAAGGCTGGGCAAAAAATGTACGCCAACAATGGCTTGCTTGAATTTGTTGTCAAAGAAATTAAACCCGAAGAGATTGTATGTCGAGTGTCTGTGGGTGGGGTGCTGAGCGACCACAAGAGCATATCCATTCCACATGTACGCCTGCCTCTTCCTTATGTGAGCGAAAAAGACGACAAGAATATTGCGTTTGCTGTAAAAAACAAAGTGGAATATATCTCGGCTTCTTTTGTAAGCAATAGAAACGACATTGATACGCTTAAAAATACAATAAAAAAATATGGCGGACAACAAGAAATTATTGCAAAAATTGAAAACCTTGAAGGAATAAACAATCTTGACTCAATCATTGACGCTTGCGACGGCATTATGGTTGCACGTGGCGATATGGGGACAGAAATTCCTATTGAGCAAATTCCTGCTGTTCAAAAGAAAATGATAGCCCATTGTATTGCTTATGCAAAAAAGGTTATCGTGGCAACTGAGATGCTCGAAAGTATGACCGCTCAACGTCGCCCAACGAGAGCGGAGACCACCGACGTCGCACAAGCAATTTACGACAAGTCGGGTTCTACCATGTTGTCCGGTGAAACTGCAAGTGGCAAGTATCCTATTGAGAGTTGTGAGACTATGGCTAAGATAGCCCTTGCCACCGAAAAAGTTGTGAATTACGACGACGAGTTTTTATGCAATTATACAAGCAATGGGAACGATTTGTCCGCAGTCGCCTATTCCGCTTGTGCATCGTCAAGAAGTGTTGGTGCAAAAGCAATTGTGTGTTTTACGGATAAGGGCGAAACTGCCAATGCCTTATCTCGATTTAGACCAAAGGCGGACATTATTGCCATAACTCATGACGAATACACTTTTAACAAACTTGCCCTTACTTGGGGTGTTATGCCCTTACTATCAAAGGAAATTGCAACACAAGAAGAAATGTTGTCACAAGCTTTAATCTTTGCAAAAAATTTAAAATTGGCAAAGAAAGGGGACAAAATAGTTGTAACTTTGGGTCTGCCTATTTCCAAAAAGGGGCTAACCAACGCTATTCAAATTTTAGAAGTAAAGTAACTTGTTTGACATATGTGTTGATTATTGTTTGACAATTAATTTTTGTCTTCATATAATATTTAGGTAAATATTTTTTTGAACAAAGGGGGAAATGTCATGATACATTGGAGTTCGATATTTATATTTTTGGTCTTGGGCCTGTTAGGGCTTTGGGTCGCGTTTAGTTTTCTTAACAAAAATGGTCTTATTCTATTTTCTGTCATTGCTGTTGCTCTTACATATATTCTCACAGGGGCTCAGTTTGGCGAGTCTTACACTGTGTTGATGGGCGCTGTGTTTATGCCACTTGTTTATTTTTCACTTATCGTTATGTACGAAAAATATAGCAAGGAAGATGCAAAAAAGATGTTCTTTTGCTTGCTTGCGACTTTTGGAGTCCTATTCTTATGTAAGTTTTTAAACTGCGCGTATGTAGATTCTGCTTATGGTACGGGAACTTTCCTTACATGGCAAAATCTTGGCATAAATATTTGCCAAATCATTTCTTTTGCACTTGTTGGCTTTCTTGCCGATGCTTTTGTGGACAAATTTCCTATCAACAAACAATACAAATATCTACGTCGTGCCGTCATTGTCACAATTGCGGGTGCAATAGATGCCTTGCTTGTTGTGTTTTTGGGATATATTGGTGGAATGTATTTTGTTGATATGCTTGTTTCTTTCTTGCTTTATGTCTTGTTTGCAAGTGGCTCAGCCTTTGCGGTAGCTTTTTTGAGAAAATATCTCAATCGTCAACCTGCACCAATAAATAAAGAGCCGGCAAAAAATGAAGAAGAAGTGGTCGAAGTGGATATAGAAAAAGATACCGACGTTAGAGAAGACGACAAAAGCAATGAATAAAAATTAAAAAAAAAGAGATTGTGTTTAAAAGCACTTTCTCTTTTTCTATTGAATAAAAAAAATTGAAAAGTCAAAAAATAAATTAAATAAAAAGTAAAAATTGTTATATGGAAAAATGAAGACTACATTTTTTTGTAGAAATTAATTTATATTTTTTCAGAGTTGTTTTGTTTTCTTAAATCTTTCTACAAAACTATCACGCTCCTCGCTAAAATTGTGATTTTTTATCACAATTTCTTGACGCTCCGTTCGAGCCTCTTACATTGCCACTAACAAAAATTATTTTTAAAATTCTTATAAATTTTTTCTATAAAACAACAAAAAAAACGCACCAACTATGCGTTCCCTTTGTTTGGTGGGCAATAAGAGACTCGAACTCCTGACTTCCACTACGTCAAAGTGACACTCTACCAACTGAGTTAATTGCCCAAAATTTTTAAGATAATTTATTATACACTAAAAAATAAAAATAATCAAGCAGTTTTTATAATAAATTTGCAATTTTTCTCAAAGTGTATAGTTTTACACTTATAGCAAATAAATAAAATTTTTTTATTCATTTAGATTTCATCTTTTCCTTATTTAATTAAAATGGGTATGAATGTGTATAGTTTTACACTTATAGCAAATAAATAAAAATTTCTTTGATATGGGCTTTAATCTTTTAAAGTTATTTAATGTCGTATAATTGTTATAAAAATTTAAAAAATATAATATCAAAAAAAGTTTTTAGAAAAGAAATTTTGCAACCCTTTATAATTTTGTAACTTTTTAATTTTTTATTTTATTTAAAGTATTTATGGCATTTAGATTTTATTTTGGCATAAAAAAACCACTTTTGTTTTAAAAGTGGTTTTGTATTTTATTCTCCCCTAAATGGAAGCAATGCCATATTTCTTGCACGTTTAACAGCGGTGGTGATTTCTCTTTGATGCATAGCGCAAGTGCCTGTTTGCCTTCTTGGAACGATTTTGCCTTTTTCAGTAACAAATCTTTTAAGCGTTGCAACGTCTTTGTAGTCTATTTTTTTAGATTTGTCAGCACAAAATACGCAAATCTTTTTTCTTGCAACTCTTTTTGGCTTTCTAACAAACTTTTCTTCGGTTTGCTCTTTAGCAACTTCTTTTATTTCTTCACTCATTGCGATAACTCCTTTTATTAAAATGGTAGTGAATCATCTTCAATAGGCTCAAGGTCGCTATTGCCGTTTGAGGCTGGGGTGGAACTACCAGAACTCTCACTCCCCTTGGTGCTCAAAAATTCTACTTCGTCAGCGACGACTTCCGTAACATACCTTTTTGTGCCATCTTGCCCATCGTAGGACCTTGTTTGAAGACTGCCCACAATGCCTGCCTTGCTACCTTTTTTAAGGTACTTGTGGCAATTGTCAGCTTGAGTACGCCATACCACAATGTTTATAAATTCGGCTTCCCTTTCTCCGCCAGACACAAATCTCTTTGGCACTGCAAGTGAAAATCTGCAATAATTTATACCACTATTTGTGGTCGACAACTCTGGGTCTTTTGTCAAATTGCCTATTAAAATAACTCTATTCATTTATTCTCCTTAAAACTTTTAAAAATTTACTTTTTGACAATAATATGTCTCAAAATTGGCTCTGTAATAAGCATAAGTTTGCCCATTGCACTTGACGTCTCGCTATCGCAAGAATATGTCATAAGTACATAGTAGCCTTCTTTTTGAAACTTGATTGGATAAGCAAGAGTCTTTACACCCCACTTGTCAATCCCGCTAATTGTACCTTTGGCATTCTCAATCATAGCCTTAAATTTTTCTATTACAGCCTCTCTCTCCTCGTCTGTCAACTTTGGAGAAATAACATAAAGCACTTCGTAATTAGCCATCGACTTTACCTCCTTTTGGACTTATTCGGCTGAGTTTCCCCAGCAAGAAGGAACAATATTTTATATCAAAACATTATTCTAAGCCACATTTTAACAAACCTTTCTAAAAAAATCAAGACTTTTTTGTAAAATAATAATAAAGTAAGTTGTGTTTTTATAGCCTTTTAATAACAATTTTGAATTATCTACACTCTTTCATCGTGATTTGTTGCACAACAACAAGCCCCTTGGGCAAATTTCTCTTTATCATAAGGGATATTGTTTCTATCATAATAATTTTTTACAGCCGACTTTACCGCTTCTTCAGCCAAAACGGAGCAATGAATTTTGTGTGCTGGCAGTCCGCCCAAAGCTTCTACCACCGCCTTGTTGGAGAGTTCTAGTGCCTTGTCAATAGGTTGCCCTTTTATCATTTCCGTTGCAATAGAACTTGTTGCAATTGCACTACCGCACCCAAAAGTCATAAATTTTACGTCAGTTATTATGTTGTCTTTTACTTTAATGTACATTCGCATAATGTCGCCACATTTTGCGTTGCCCACTTCTCCAATGCCGTCAGCGTCGGGCATTTCTCCAACGTTTCTTGGATACTTAAAATGGTCCATAACTTTTTCGCTATATAGCATGTTTTTGTTCTCCTTTTTTTAATTTGTCCCAAACAGGGCTTATACTTCTCAAATATTCTACTATTTTTGTTGCTTGAACAATTGTTTCGTCAATTTCTTCTTCCGTTGTAAATTTTGACAATGTAAGTCTCAAACTTCCATGGGCTATTTCGTGCGGAAGGCCTATTGCAAGCAAAACGTGACTTGGGTCGAGAGACCCACTTGTGCAAGCGGAACCGCTAGAAGCACATATGCCTTTTTCGTCAAGCCAAAGTAGCAAACTTTCGCCTTCAATTCCTTCAAAGGACATATTAAAGTTGTTTGGAAGCCTTTTTTCTTTGTCTCCGTTTATTTTGCTATGTTCAATTTTACTTAAACCTTCAAAGAGTTTGTCTCTTAAATATTTTTCTTTACGAGCAACGTCGTTAATTTCAAGGCATGCTATTTCAAGTGCTTTTGTCATACCTGCAATAGCGGGCAAATTCTCCGTCCCCGCACGCTTGTTCTTTTCTTGTGCTCCGCCAAAAATAAAACTAAAAAGCGGGCAAGACTTTTTGCAATAAAGAAAACCGACGCCTTTTGGCCCATGAAATTTGTGGCTCGACGCACTCATCATGTCAAGATTTAACTCTATTACATCTATTGGCAAATGTCCCACCGCTTGCACCCCGTCTGTATGAAAAATTATGTCATGTTTTTTGCAAATCTCGCCAATTTCTTTTATTGGTTGAAGTGTTCCAATTTCGTTGTTTGCAAACATTATTGTGACAAGACAAGTTTTGTCGGTTATTGCTTTTTCTAGGTCGGCAACATGCACAATTCCATTTTCATACATAGGCAAATATGTCACGACGAAACCTTCTTTTTCCTTTTGCTTCAAGGTGTTTAGTATTGCGTGATGCTCAAAAGCGGTGGTGATTATATGATTTTTACCTTTCAATTTTCCATAAAAGCACGCACTGTTTATCGCCCAATTGTCGCTTTCACTTCCGCCAGAGGTAAAGTAAATTTCGTTTTCTTCGCAATTAATACATTTTGCAAGTCTTGCTCTACAATTTTCCAAATGCTCTTTTGCAACTTGTCCCACTGTATGCAAACTACTTGCATTGCCATAAATTTCGTCAAAATATGGCATCATTTCATTTTTTACTTCTTCAAGAACTTTTGTTGTTCCTGCATTGTCAAGATAAATCATTTTTCTCCTTTTTTTCAAAATATAATAAAAAATTTGTTGCTTGCTTTAATATTTTTTAAGTTAATATAGAATAGATTTTGACAAAGACCTTACGATAAAATTTATTTAAAAAAGTGCTTTTTTAAGTTTTCAAGAATTGTTTTTTTAAACTTTTTTGTTGCCTATAAAGTCTTTATTTTAAAATTTTTAACACTTAAATTTTTAAAATCTTACACAAATCAAATATTTTTTTAAATCAAACTTTTTTATTCTTGTCAATTAAATCATATAAACTCACATTTGATAGATAATTGTTGATAAGTGTGGTCAAGTTTTCCCAACACTCCACACTGTCGCACTGGTTTTTTCGCGGACAAGTGACACCTTTTGCAAGACAAGGTGCAATAGGTCCCAAGTCGCCCGTTGCTTGCAAAATCTCGGCAACGGTGTACTTTTTTGCGTCTTTTTTTAGTTTATATCCGCCATTTGTCCCGCGAACACTCTCCACCAAGTTGTTTTTGACAAGTTGTGAAATTATTTTTTCAAGATATTTTTCAGTTATGCCTTGCTTTTGAGACAATTCGGCAACGGAAACTATCTTGTTGTCGTGCTTTGACAATTCTGCCATAATTCTCACCGCATATCTACCTTTTGAAGAAATCTTCATCTCATCTCCTTTAATAAAAAAAATATATCCTACCAAAATGGTATGATTTTATTCTATATTAAAAATTTTTCTTTGTCAACACTAATAAATTGTTTTTTCTTTTATTTTTTTATATTTTTCAAACAACTTTAAGCCATCGTTTCTATCAAGACATATAAGATTGTCTTTTAATTTTTGAGTGGAAAGGTCAAGTTTTTTATAAAAAATGTCGTCTCTAAAACCTATATCATCATTGTCTTTTATTGTGCAAGCGTAGTAAATTTTGTTTATGTTTGCCCACAATAAGGCTCCTAAACACATAGGGCAAGGCTCCCCCGTCGTATAAATGTCGCACCCTGTTAAGTCAAAATTTTTAATATTTTTGCAAGCGTTCCTAATTGCTTCCATTTCGCCATGGCAAGTTGGGTCGTTGTTTGCTACTACCATGTTATGTCCACGTCCAAGCACAACTCCGTCTTTTACGACAACCGCCCCAAAAGGCCCGCCATGTCCGAGATTAATCCCTATTTCTGCTTCTTCAAGTGCGAGTTTCATAAATTTATTCATTTTTTCTCCTAAAAATTTTAAAATAAAGACCCAAATTGAAAAGGTTTTCAACTGGGCCCAATTTGGTGCGTCTGATTGGATTTGAACCAACGACACCGAATTTCGAAGACTCGTGCTCTATCCAGCTGAGCTACAGACGCAAATGTTACATTTTTTAATGGAAAAAGTCAAATTCCTTAACTATTTGTCCCAAAAGCTGATGCTTTATCCAATTGAACTACAAATGTAAATCGGATATTTTAAAGGGAAGGGTTAAACCCAAACCTATTTTAACTCTACACCCTATTTATCAAAGTTATAAACATAAAGGAAGAAATGCTTTGAATTCGTGTAAAAAAGCATATATAGGGTTGCCCTTCAAAGCCTTTTAAACAAAAGCAATGATATTTTACAACTTTTTTCAATTTTTTGCAAGCAACAAGGACACATGATTAAAAATTTTTAGATTAAATTTTCTTTGAGTGATAAAAATTAAACTCAAAATTATGTAAATTTTTATAAAAACTACAAACTAAGGTCTTATAAAATAATATTTTGTTGTTTTAGAAAGAAAAGAGATAAAGTAAAAAATTTGCGATATAGATTTGATTTTATTTTTTTAAATATTTATAATAGGTAGTAAGTTTATTTGGATAAACCTATTAGAAAGGAGAAAAATGGCCGGCAAAGAAAGCGAAAAGGCAAATGAAGAACTCGTGTACAAGCAAACCTATGATATAGACGGCAAGTGGACACGCAATAAAATTATTGCAAAAACTTTTAAATTTGCCATTATTTTACTTACTATTGTTTGCTCGCCAAGGATTATTTTAAATTTTTTCTTTGCTCAAATGCAGGTTGTTGGCGTCTCCATGCAACCTACCTTAAATGCAACTCTAGAAACAAAGAAAAGTGAAGCTTACTATGAACAGTGTGAAAAGGACACAATATATGTCTCGCGAATTTTTAGGGGCGACGTAGGAAATATAGTGGCCTTGGTGTATAACAACAAACCTATGGTGAAGCGCTTTATTGCAAAGGGTGGGCAAAAGGTTTCGCTAAAAAAAGATGAAAGCACAAATTTGTTTGTCTATTATATTGATGATAAAAAACTCGACGAGCCATATCTTGGAGAAAATTATAAGGACATGAACGCAGATTATTTTGCTTATTTTTGCAATATTGCTTCAACCTGCGACGGTGATGAAGCAAGTTTGGTAGTCCCCGAAGGTAAAATCTTTGTATTAGGTGACAATAGGGGAGAAAGCAACGATAGCCATGTTTTTGGTTGTATAGCGGAGAGTTGCTTATTTGGTCGAGTAGATTTTTATTACAGTTACGATAGCAACCTATTTAGATATGTATTTGGTTTAATTTTTGGATAAAAAGGAGAAAGAATATGAAAATACAAATAACGGCAGATAGTACAATAGATTTAACTCCCGAGTTGTACGAAAGATTTGATATAAAGGTCCTTCCTTTTGTTGTAACTTTGGGCGACAAGACTTATTATGACGGGGTGGATATTGTGCCACAAGACATATTTGACTATGTCCAAAGGACAAAAGAATTGCCAAAAACGGGGGCTAGAAGTGTAGACGATTTGGAAAAATTTTTCAAACAATTTACGGATAACGATTGCGAAGTGGTGCATATTGGGATAGGAAGTAAACTCAGTAGTGGTTATGGATATGCCGTTTCCGCCTCAAAAAGTAACCCAAAGGTGCACGTTGTTGATACGTCAACCTTGTCTTCCGGGTCGGGGCTTCTTGCCATGTATGCAAGCGAACTTGCAAAAAGTGGGAAGTACACTGTCGAACAAGTGGTCGAGATGGTAAGCAAACGTGTGCCATATTCTCAATCGTCTTTTATTGTGGAAAAGTTGAATTATTTATATAAAGGTGGAAGGTGTAGTGCTTTGAGTTTATTTGGTGCTAACCTTTTGCGTCTTAAACCTTGTCTTCAACTTGTAAACGGGGAAATAAAGGTAACAAAAAAATATATAGGGAGTATGGTTAGTTGTCTAAAAAAATATATGGAAGATGAACTGGCTACCTACAACAACCCAGACCACACAAGATGCATGGTGACATATCCCTCCGCCACACCCGAGATGCTAAAAACCGCAAGAGAGGTGCTAGAAAAATATGGCAAGTTTAAGGAAGTCCTATTTACAAATGCGGGCAGTGTGATAACTTCTCACTGTGGTGAAAACACCATAGGAATATTGTATATAAACGACGGCGACCACTAAAAATATGGTTTTTTTCAAAAAAAATGGGCGTTTTGGTGTATAATTTTGAGAAAAATAGCAAAAATTGTTAGGAAATTCGTTTTTTTTGTGTTATGATTGAAATAACCTTAAAGGGGAAATTTTTAAAAGGAGATTTTTTATGAATAAAGGTGAATTGATTAGTGCAATCGCAGAAAAGGCAGGTTTTACACTTAAAGATGCTGATGAAGCATACAAAGCATTTGTGTCTGTCCTTGCGGAAACACTTAAAAAAGGAGAAGATGTTACTCTTGCAGGCTTTGGTACTTTCAAAGTAAAAACTAGAGCTGCTAGAACAGGTATCAATCCACAAACAAAGCAAAAAATTAGCATTCCAGCTTCAAAAGTTCCATCTCTTAAGTTTGGTAAATCTTTTAAAGATATGCTTTAATTTCTTTGTTTGTATTATGAATGGCACTTTTATGTGCATAAACCTTCATAAAAAACAGCGAGAAGGGAGTCTTTTTTAGGCTCTCTTTTTGTTTTTAGAGAATTCAAGAAAAAAAGTTTTTATTGTCAAATTATTTGGTTTTTTTTGGATAAAATAGTATTATATAATTATATTGATGGGAACTCTTATTTGCGTGCTTATCTTTTCATGAAGTCATTTTAAAATTAAAGAGCGAATTGGTGGCAACTTTTATAATAGTGGTGTAACGATTTTGAAATTTACTTTCCATAATCATATTGATTTTTGGATAAAAAGGAGAAATTTATGCGAAATTTTTTTGAAAAAGGTAAATGGTTATTGCTCGGGCTTGTCTTTCTTGTCCTTCCAATGTGCTTGGTGGGGGTATATTCATTTTCTGGTGAAAATGCTTGGAAAAATGATAGTAGTTTGGCTATGTCAACTTTGGGTAAAGGGCTTGACACCGGCGACCGCCTAGCGACTGCTTCGCCCCGCTCGGCGACCGCCTCTACAAATTTAAACGACCTTTCTACATATAGTTTAAACAACACTAGACAGTCTGTCGCAAATGTGAGTTTAAGCGAAGTACATTGGAATCCAAGCGAGGGTGTTGATACTAACGACGGGACAAATCCGTCTCTTGCTGTAAAGACTCTCGACAAAGCAAAAATGCTTGTGTCTCCCAATGGCAAAATATATATGTCGGGACAATATACTCTTGAAAAAGATACGACTATAGATTTTGGCGGACTTTCTATTTCTCTTTTGGGTGGTGTGACAGGAGATGCCTACTTTAACGTAAATGGGGCCTACAATTTAACCTTTAAAAATGCAACTATTACAACTCAAGATACAATAACTCTTCCGCTTATAAAATGCGCAAACAGTTCGACTTTGAATATTTCAGACATAACTTTCAGTAATTTAAAGGCAAACAATATTATTCAAGGCGAAGCAAAAAGCAATATTACAATAGAAGATTCTTCTATAGAAAATTGCAATATGACACACTTTATAACGGGAAAATATGCAAGTTTGAGTCTTAAAAATTGCACTTTCACAAGCAACACTTCTTCTAGTGTTGGTGGGGCTTTGTACCTTGAAGGTGAGACGACGCTAAGCGATTGTACCTTTACAAAAAACACAAGCACTGGTGGAGGTGGAGCAATTTATGTTGCAAGCGGAAGCCTTTATGTAAAAGACAAACTAACTGTGCAAGGCAACAAATCAATAGTTGCGGAAGACGCCTTGGTTGGTGGTGGAATTTATGTAGCTGAGAATGCAACTCTTGTGATTGAAAGAGACGTGCTGTTTGTTTGTACTGAAAACACGCATAAAGTGTCAAGTGGCGACACTGAAACAAACGACAACCTTCTCCTTATGACGACAAATAAAAAAATTTTAAAAGGCGATTTGCAAACTGGAAGTACTTTTGGGCTTGGGTGTCGAGCAACAGATTCTGCCGAACAAAATGCACTTTTAAGTTTTGGTTTAAATTATCCTTTGTTGGAGACCTTGAAAGGTTGTGCGACTTCGGATAATGACGACTATGGGCTAAAATTTGTCTCTATAAAAGGTGGCGATTGCGGACTTGTGTTCTACAAAAAAGAACAAACAAATTATTGGTCTATTGTAGACGATAGGGCAGTAAAATACGACGCAACAAAAAGTTATACTGTAAACGATATAACTATTATGTATGGCGATGAAGAAGTGGATAAAGTGTCTTGTACTACGAAATACTCCACTGATGGCACAACTTTTTCTTCTCAAAAGCCAACATTTACAGGTGTGGGACAATATGAAGTGAAATATCAAACGACTGTTACAACTTCTGACGGTCACGATACCACAATATCGGGCAGTACCTATCTTTCTATAATAGGAGTTAGATTGTATGTCGAAAGTTATCCAAAGGCTTATTTGACCTACAAGGGATATTTGAGAGACGCAAGTTTTGTCGGTGGTCGTGTTGTAAATGATGAAGGCAAAATTGTCACAGGAACATGGTCTTTTGTCGATGAAAATACAGAAGGTAACAACAATGTTATATATTCTGCAAAGTTTACTCCCTCAAACACCGCAACCTTAAACGTAGGCAGTGATTATTTCTTGACTGAATTGCAATTAGCAATTCGTTATTCCATTGTTTTCTACAAAGACGGATATTTTTGCACAGACTTAAATACTTATAGCCGTATTGGAAATATCACGCAATTGGAAGATATTATTGCTTTAATGGAAGATGATGGGACGTTGGTTTTTTGTAGCACATACAAGGTTAATGGGGTGGAGACTATTGACGTGAAAGACAAAACCCTAACGTTTGCTCGACATAAAGATTTTGTTTCAAGCCCTATGATTTCTGTGGAAGCAAACACAAACGAATTAAAAAATTCTCTTACACTGAGTGGCGATATTGTTTTCGACGGTGCATCTCCATATGGTGGGAATATTTCGGATAGCGGAAATGTAAAAAATGATGCCATATTTGAAGTAGGAAACCCGTCAGTTGATACAGCTACGGGTGGGACCTTGAACATAAACAGCGGGGTCGTTATAAAAAATTGGACTTTAGAGTTTAGTGCTCAAAAAGGGCTTATAATTATTTGTTCACCAGGAACAGTCAACCTAGACGGGTGTAAGATTTCCAGCAACAAAATAACTTCGTCGGGAGACTATAAGTCAAGTGTTATTTTAAATTCTGGCACGCTAAACCTTGTAAGTGGCGAATTTTATGAGAATGAGAACTATTATCTGCCTTCTACCATCTCAGGCGAAACCACCACAAGCACCGCTTATTATGGAGGCTTCTTATCTTGCGTTGGGGGAAAGGCGACGATGACGGGCGGAACAATTGGAAAAAATACCGCAAATTATGGCGGGGCAATTTATCTTGAAGATGCAACACTAAAGTTGCTTGGTGGAAAGATTTATGCCAACAAAGGCATAACGGCTGGCGGTGCTATTTATGCCACAGGGTCTTCTTCTATCACAATTGACGAAGATTTTGCTATAACGGACAACATGTCGGGCAGTTTGGGGACTTTAGTCCTTAACAATGTGGAAAAAACGGATAGTATAACAATAGTAAATTCGGACGGCACTGCTGTAACTGGTATAAGTGCAATGTCTAAACTTGACGAAATTGAAAGAAAAAATTTAAACAATGTTGAGTTTAAAAATATATCCCCAAAAAATAACGACGAAAACACCACACAAGAACGCTCGGTCGGAGTCGTTCTACCTATAGCATGTGCAACATGTGTCGTGCTAATTTGTCTCGCAATTTATGAATTTATTAGAAAAAACAAGACAAAATTTACAAAAAAGTAATAAAAAACATAAATCTTATTCTTACTGTGAATATGAGAGTAAAATAAAACCATCTCAAAATTTTGTATTTTAAGCTACTTTCGACTGTTTGGTCGGGCGTAGTTTTTTTATGTTTTGAGGGCGAAAATATAGAGAACCTTTAAACGCAAAAACTAAAGAAATCAATAACAACTTAATAAAAATCTCCAAAAAATAAAAACTCAAAAAAAATAAAAAGCATAGAAAATAAAAAACATGCAACAAATAAGAAAAAACGAAAAAAAAGATATAAGAGAAAAAATAGAAAAATGTAAAAACTTTAAATAGAAAAACAAACAAAAACCAAACAAAGAGATAAAGACAAAAACTAGAAAAACAAGACAACAAACAAAATGATAATTATCAACAAATTAAACGCGGTAATTGTTAGATAAAGTGGAATAAAGGGCCAAGTAAAATTAGTCAAAAAAATAGTTAAAAAAATTAACAAAAAAGTAAGCAAAAAAGTAAGCAAAACACACATCAAAAAAGTATAAAAAATACAAAAAAATAATAGAGAAAAAACATAGCAAAAAATAACAAAAAAATAATTAAAAAATAACAAAAAAAATAAAAAAATTTTTAGAAAATTTTACAAATTTTTTCCAAAAAAGTTGTGTAAATTGTTTGTCGAAAAAATGGATATATTATATAATTATATCCGTAGAAAATTAGTTTTGTTTTATCGTGTAATTTTTTTTGGTAATTAGCAAAGACTAAGATAAGGAGAAAAAATGAAAAAAGGAAGATTGGGTTTTGTAGTTCTATTGCTTGTGAGCTTGTTCTGTGGCGGGCTTTTTGCTGTCGATTGGACAGGTGCAAGAGTTGTAAATGCGGACTCCGTTGAGAGTGGGGCTGTCGTCGTCTACTATGTTGACGATACAAGTACTGCAGGTAGTGCTGATGGGCAGTCGAGCACACCTTTCCGAACTCTTCAAGAGGCTGTAAATGCGTGCAATGATTATTCCGATTTGTCAAGTGTTGATAGTTTTAAAATTGTTCTCAAATCTTCTCTTTTTATCGGGAATGTCGGTACAGTTTTGTTTGAAAATAAAACGGGCAAGGATATTTACATTTTGAAAGATTCAACTTTTAGCGCAAAAAACGGCAACACTTCTATGATAAATTTTGCGCAATTGGAAAGCGGTAAAAAACTCAACCTTGAATTTAACGGCAAAAATGGCAAATTTATTTTTGAGGGCAAGGATATTAAGGGCAATGAAGTTGTGGGCACTGCTCAACAAAGCGCACTTTGTATTGGGACAAAAAATAGTTCGGGCTCGGGTGCTGTGTATGTAAAAGATATGTCTTTAACGCTTACAAATGTAACCTTTCAAAATTTTAAATGTAAAAGCAATACATATGGTCTTGTTAATGTTGGGTGCAAGTCTACGCTTACAAATGTGGAGTTTAAGAACAACCAAGTGAGAGTGGATAGTTATTCGGAATACAACAACATGGGATATGTCTTCGACACGTCCTATTCAACGATAACTCCTTTTGAACAAAAATTTGACAGTTGTGTTTTTGAAGGGAATATTGGTGGGCTTATTTCTATTGAAAATAAAAACGACTCAATAAAAAATGTCATTATAAAAGATTGCACCTTTAAAAACAACTCTATTAAATTTGGTGCCCTTGTTAATTTGGACCAAATAGGTGTATCAAACGATAAACAGTCGTTGGCTGACGAGAAGACCTCTTCCTTGGGCTTTTCGGGGACGGAATTTGTGGGCAACAAAGCTTTGACTACGGACACACAAGGTTCGTCGGCTTTTCTAATCAAAGCCACCAACATGTTAAGATTTGCGATGGAAAAAAGTTCGACTAGAGTTCAAGCTGAGGGGCAGTCGGCAGATGAAGTAGGTTGCAATATCTTTAAAAATAACGAGTATGAAAGTTCCACCACAGACGCAAGTTATGCAGTAGATATTAGCGTAGCAACTATTGAAGAAAGCAAAAGTGCAATACAACTTAGTGATTTGGTTGTTGAAGATAACAATGCTACCAAAAAAGCCAATAGTTCGGCAGTGTTCTTTAGATTGTCAACGGGCAAAGGCTCGGTAAATAATGTGGTCGCAAAGAATAACCGTCAAAACTTGTTCTTGTCAAATGAAATGACGTCAATGAATTTTGTTGACTCTACGTTTCAAGACGACAACACTTATGGCAATGGTCAATATGCGATAAAAATAGTGGACACTTTGGGGCAATGCAATTTTACAATGAAAAACTGCACAATAAATTCGTTCAGGGCTAAAACGGGGAAGGAAAATGCTGTTGTTTGTGTGACGAATGCTTTTCAAACTGAATTTAATAATGTAACCATAAAAAACATTGCAAATCAAACGAACACTTCTTTTGCTATAAAAATTATGGGTTGCTCAAATAATAAATTTATAGACATAAACATTGATAATTGCGACAATGGTATCTATGTTGAAAAAGTGGGGTCTGGGCTATTTATAGATGGCGTATATTATGGCTTTTATATGTCAACTAGTAAAACAGAAAAAATGAACACCATCTCCAACACTCGCGTTGTCTCAATATATTTGGGGGTCGTCAAAGGTATGGGTGAGACACAAGCCCTCATAAAAAATCTTAATTTGCAAAATAGTGGAAGAATTGAATATGGCGAAAGTAGTTCTAGCGTTGAAACAACGGACGAATATTCTTTTGAATTAAACAATGTCCACTATTATGGCAGGCATAGGTCAAAAGTTGAGAGTGACGACACAACGTATGGGGGGCTGTATGGCTTTAAATGGTTGTCGCTATACAACCTTTATCAAGTGATTATTGGCAACTGCTCTTATCATGACAATAGCAAAGGGAGTTCTTGTGTGGCAAAGGTGGGCGACACAGCAACAACAGACAACTCTCAATTTGCAAATTCCATTATGGAGATAACAAATATAGCAAACTATGTCATGATGTCTAATTGCCAATTTTACAACGTGGACAATACAAACACGGGAAATAGTTTGATTTCAATAAGCGTAAAAGAAGATTTAACCCTACAAAATTGCGAATTTAGAGGCTTCAACAACAACCTTTCGGGAGAAAAGTCAAGCTCGACTTTAATGAGCCTAAAAGCAAAAAATATATCGTTGACGAGCAATGTAACGATAGACGGGTATTGGGCTGGAAATAGTGCGATAAGATTGTCGGGGATTGAAGCTGGCTCTACAGCAAAGCTAGGTGACGTCACGTTTACGAACAACAAATTGTGGATTTCTTCTGATAAAATGAACGAATGTGCCTTGCTTTATATTGACGCGAACAATTTTAGCAGTGTTAAAATTGGCAATACAATCTTTGGGTCGACAATGCCCGATACTGATGTGACTTCGGGCGGAAACCATATCACAGGTGCAAGCAATTATTATGGCGGGTTGATATGTATAAATGTTGATACAAGTAATACCGAGAACAAAACAATAGAAATGTCAAACACCGTTATTGCGGGTAACATCGTGGAAAATGGCTATGCCTTGTTTGCTAGTGCGAAAAAATCAAATATCACGTTAAGTGATGTAAAGTTGATACATAACGATATGTTGCGTACGGGGGAAAGTTCGGTCGGTGGAAGTACGATTAGATTAACTTCGTTTACTAAGGCATCTTTGGATAACATCAAAATAGAAGATAGCAACATTTATGGATATGGTTACGATTTTTCGTATGTTGACGAAATATCTCTTACGAATAGCACATATAGTGGCAATGCTTGTGCGGGAACAACAAGTGGTTCATGCGCGGGCGCAGTGTCATTTTATGGTACAATTACAAATGCAAACATTGAGTCTTGTAGCTTTTTGGATAACAAGTTTGGTAGCAACTTAATATATTATGACAATAGCAATAGTGCGGGGACTACGATAGCAACTCTCACTTTTAAGAAAAATCAATTAAAAAACAACGAAGCTAAAAGGGTGAGTTATTTTACTAGCAAAGTGATTGTCGACTCAGATTACAAAGGCTGGTTGCTCAATTGTACTGCGGGACAAACTGTGGAATTGCAAGCCAATATAATAAGTGGTAACAAAGCAAATATCCTTAGTTTAACAAAAATAACCGGTTCTATCATTATTGATGGTGGTGAAATAACAGACAATACTATCCCAAAATCAAACGACGGAGTGGCTAGTTCTTTCTCCAACTCTTGTATACTCAACATTCAATCTATACTAAAAACTATCAAAATTATTGGTGGGCTTGAGATTTCACGCAATACGGTGGTGGGCAATAGTTCGATAAATTCACAAGATTCAAAGACTTACACCTTTATCAATATTTCGTCTTGTCTTGATTGGACAAATGCTTTTTATGGCAAAGTAGAATTGCTTTATATTGATGAAATTATTTGCAAGGACAATGTTTCTCTTGCTTCGGACATGATTTTGACAAGTTTGTTCCGCATTTATAGTGTTGTAGAAACGGAAATCAAAAATGCAAATATAGAAAACAACTTTTCAAATGCAACCTTAGATTGTGTCCTTTCGTTGCCTTCAGAAAATTCCAAGCGTTTTTCGTTTACAAGTGGGACAATTTCGGGACATGATACAGTAAAAAATATTTTGTCGACATCTAGTGGTCGCCAATATGCACCTCAAATAAATTTTGCAGACTCCACCATATCTGGCAATACTTTTAGGTCCTATGCTTTTGGACAAGGGAGCGGAGAGTTGTATTATACGTTGAGTTTAAACAATTTAAAATTTGTTTATAACGTTGTAACCGCTACCAGCAATGACGATACAAATTTAATTTATTTGGGTTTGGTTCATGTTAGAAACGAAAAAATGTCCATAGACAAATGTGAGTTTTTATACAATGTATCAAGCAATGTAAGCACTGCGGGCGTTTATTTCAACAATGCCAGAGGGTCATACTCCTACGAACTTAAAAATTGTGTGTTTACGGGCAACAAGGGGGCTAATGGTAGTGCTGTATATGTTGCAGATGGGGTAACGGTAACTTTGACTAGTTGTACAGTAGATTTAAACGAATCAACATCTGGGGCTATTTATTCAAGGAGCAAACTTACCCTAAACGATTGTACCTTTTACAAAAACAACGCAAGTGCAAATGGTGGCGTAATAAATGGTTCGAATATTTACGTCAATGGGTGCACTTTTAAAGAAAATAGTGCAAAGTTTGGTGGTGCAATTTATCTTGTGAGTTCGGGTACTTTGATTATTGACAAGGGGTATCAAGGAAGGACCATTTTTGATGGAAATTATGTAAAAACACCAGACTCTTCTTCCAAGACGACCTTGAGTGGTGGTGCCTTGTACCTTGGTAGCAAATCGGTTACTTTGTCTTATGGCAATTTGTTCCAAAACTGCTACATCTCGGGTGGCAGTAGCGACACGATGCAGGGTGGAGCAATTTATGTCGGGACAAATGCCTCTCTTAATCTTGAAAAGAATAGTAAAAATGGTTATGTTTCCGAATTTATAAACAATGGTAAAAGTTCCAATTATGGCGGTGCAATCGCAAACTTTGGTTCTATATATATGAAAGACGTCGTTGCAAGCGGAAATATTGCCCAAAATGGCGGTTTTGTCTATCAACCAATAAATGAAAGCAATGTTGCGTCTTTGGAGATTTACGATAGCACAATTTCCTCTTGCTATGCAGAGGGTACAACGGATACCACAGGTCTTGGTGGCGGGTTGTACTTATCTAGCAAAGTTATTGTGTCGGGGTGTACCTTTGTCGATAATGTTGCAAATAGCTATGGTGGGGCAATTTACTATAAGGAGACAAGGACTAAAGAAGAGGGCATAGATATCCTAAATTGCACTTTCAGCGGTTCTACGGCAAACTCTTGCCATGGTACAGCCATTGCAATTGCCAATGGCAACACCGAATATGTGGTAATCAACAACGTTACGGTTAACAACACTTCTGGCGAGAGTGGAATTTTTGTTGGAGACGGCAATGTTCAAATAGAAGACCTTGAGACAACTGCCGATATAAAGGTTGGCATGGAAGTTGCAATTGCAAACACAAGGACTTCGGTGGTGTATTTGGGGAGAAAAATTGTTTTGCCACAAGCATCTAGTGGTGCAGGGCTTACGACAAATGTCGCACTAAAATTATTTAGTGTTTTGCTTGACGAAAGCACTATTGCTATAAGTCCAACTTTTGAAGGCGTGGTGCTTGAGAGCGACGGGTCATATGTTATCAAGAGTAGCGACTTTAACAAACTTCAAAGTTGCAATACAAAGTACAAACTTTCCTTTAAAATAAACGATGGAACTAATTTTACAAAGAACACAGTTAATGCAGTTGCAGTTGATAGTGGCAGTGTATGTGTAGCAAACGACTTTTATGGCTTTTCTACAGACAAAAATTCGCCTACTTCAGCGCTTCAAGTTTTTGCATACAATTATGGAAGCAATGTGGAAATTCTTTATGGGACAAGCATAGACGCTTGCACAAGTACAGAATGGATAACAGGGCTAGACCTTGGCGTTTTGCATACAATTTACTATGAAGTAAAAGTTGATAGCGTGACAAAAGCCAAAGGACAAGGATACGTATTTATGGAAAATGCCATAGGTATTTATGTTGCAGTTTTGCCAACTATAGGGACTGTGCAAGTGGATACTTCTTTGGACAATGGTGCTATTTCTGGCGGGGAAGTCGTGGAGTATGGCGACACAAGTGCTCGTATTGCGGGTACGTTTAGTTGGGCTCTTGATAGCAATGGGCAGGTTGTTTCTCCAACGGAAACGGGCTTAAATAGGTTTAATATTGTGTTTACTCCAAAGGATAGCAAGTATGCTTCTATTACCTTCGGTGTCGTGGTAGAAGTGGTGGGGTACGGTGTTGTTTATTATGGAGTAAAAGACACCGGCTCGCTTGTCACACAAGAAATGTATAAGACTGCGGAAGATGCAAAAAAGAATGACAACCCTATTATTACTAGGGGAATTTTAGATAGCGATATCTTTACCGAAATGATGAAAAAGATGGCCGATGGCGGAACAATATATATGTTTAAAAATTGTGCCTATCCTGTCAATCTTTACGTTGACGGCAAGACAATTTATATCAAAAAATATGCTAGTGATGCTGACCCATCTACCTTATCAACAACTAAATATAATGAACATACAAATTCCGCTATGTTTTCCTTTGTCACAATGGTGAGCGGAAGTATCTCTTTTGGTTCCGCCAATATGACGGGTAAAATTATAATTGATGGCGATGGGAAGAAGAGTTATTATCCACTTATTGAACTAGGTGGCTTTGATACCACAATAGTGAATGCAAGTTTCTACAACGGAGTAGAAATAACCAATTTCAATGGTATCGGTTGTTCGGCAATAGGGGTTGTGGGCTATATCAACTTGACAATATATGGCTTAAAGGCAACCAATTGCAATTATATTCTTCCGCGCAATTTGGATAATGATGACGTTACAGTCCCAATAGAGAAAGTCGCGGGTAGAAACAATCCAATCTTGTATTATGGTGGTGCGGTTTTATCTACAAGAACGGGGTATATAGCGGACAATTCTAGCAACACGCGCTATACTCCAAGAGTTACGATAGAAGATTTTGAAGCGGACAATTGCTCGTCAGAGTCTTATGGTGGTGCTATATGTATAACAAGCATGCCTGTGGGTTGTCAGTTTTATATAAACAAAGATAGTAGAGGCAATATTGCTATGGGTATGCTTTGCGATAATACAAGATATTATCCTATATCTATAGCAAATATGACTATATCAAATTGTTCTGCAGTGAAAGGTGGCGGTGCTTTTGCTACCTTGTGCGCGACAGGACTTGTTATAAAGAATATGACGCTTACAAACAATAGTACAAACGGAAACGGTGGTGCTATATACCTAAAATATGCCGAGTCTATGTACAAAGGCGAGATATCCAACAACCATGCGGACAAATATGGTGGCGGAATTTATGTGGAAAATCAACCAACAAGTGTGGCTACTGCAAATTCGTTGACAGATACAGAAAAACAAAACACCACTTATTATGATGTAGAACTTGGTATTAATGCGCAAAACACTTTGGATATATTGTCCAACTCTGCAGGTCTTCTTGGTGGCGGTGTCTATGCAGAGAATGGGCTTACAATGTCTTATGCCAACATTATATCCAACACTATAACCATTGGAGAGACTTTTAGTGGAGATTTGGGCGATTGGTGTTTCTATGGTGCGGGTATTTATGCAAATTGCGAAAAGACAACCAACCAATACAAGCTTGATACGGTAAGGCTTACGCTTAGCAATTGCGTTGTAAAAAACAACAAGATAATCAACAACAATGCAAATGTGATTAAACTTGCAGGTGCGGGTATTTATGCAAAAGAAATTAGTCTTAGCAACGTAACAATAACGCAAAACTCCATAATTCTCAATGTCAAAACAACGAGCACAATTTTTATGCAAGGTGCAGGTTTGTCGTTGCAAAAAATAAATTCTACAAGTAATACAATCGAAAATTGTGAGATTACAAATAACAATATAAAGGTTTTTGTCTCCACCGAGGCTTTTGTGGGTGGGGCAGGTGTTTCTTTGGCTTCGTCTACACCAGACAGTAACGGGATAGAAAACATGCTTACCATCAAGAACTCCGACACCTCAAACAACTTCTTTGATATTGCAAGTGCTTCTGACAAGGTTGTCTCCAAATACTCTCAAGTTTTAGTGGAAGCTCTTTATAATTCAGAGGAAGATAGTGCTACAACTACAGTAGTGCTTACTCTTGATGGTGTTACAAGTTATTCTACAAGCAAAGAGGGTGGGATAGGCAGTATAGGGATAGGTGTTTCTGGCTCGCAACCTATTTTGTCAAGCAAAATCAATGTGTCTCTCATTCGTCTCACAGGCTTGCTAAATATCACTTCCGCTCTCGAGGCTACGAGTTTCACTTCTGGCATGCCGGGTGGTTGTACCAATTTGCATGACGACTATGAAATAGATTACTATTGCTCCATATATGCTTATGATTTGGATAAAGATTCAGTTGTTAAGATTAATATAACCGAAGAAAATGGCGTAGAAAAATATCAAATTGTTCAATTTGACCAAGAATATGCACGTTCGCTTTCTTCCACAGATAGCGACATATACGAGTTGGGGGCTAACGCCATCAATGAGCAAAACAAGGTGACGATTGACGTTTTGAGCAGTCTAAGAAATATTTTTGATTTTACGATTGTAAAAACCATGTCCGAAGGCGAAACAAAGATAGAATACAAAAAATTTTATTCAACAATTGGTTTGATAAGTGTAGACACTTATTCTACAACAATTTACGGTCCATTTGCAGTTTATGCACAAAAGACAAGCGATACAACTTTGCTAGAAGAAATTTTCTGGGACCCTATTAATGGCAACGATAGCTATTCGGGTTCTACAGCAAAATATTCTGTAAAGACTTTGGAAAACGCTGTAAAGAAATCTATTAGTGGCGCAACAATTTATTTAATCAACAGCCTTGAAATAACCAAAAACACAACCTTAACAGCAAAAAATAGGATAATTCAACGTAATTCCAACAATAAAATAACAATAAGGGCGGGCGTCACTTTGACTTTACAAGACATCGTTTTTGATGAAAGTAACGCTACGACGCAATATGGAACACTTATTGATATTCTCACAGGTGGGACACTTGTTGTAGAGACAGGCACAAATATAACAAACCTTCAATCAAACAACTCACAAGCCTTTTCTTCAATTATAAACAATAGGGGCAATCTTATCATCAATGGTGGGCAATTTACCTTAAACTCCGTCAATGGCAGTGGTGGAATTATTTATTCAACGGGGGCAATTGAGATAAATGACGGCTTCTTTAGCGACAACTTTGCTTTGCAAGGCTCAGTTGCTTGGATTGAAGCGGGCGAAGTTATTATAAATGGCGGAAGTTTTGTGAGAAATAGACAATACTCTTCTAGCGACGTGACTTCCCTAGTTGTTCAAAAAGGTGGTGTGTTTTATGTCAACGAAAAAGCAACCCTTACCATCAACGATGGGTCCTTTGAAGGCAACAATGCAATGTTGGGGGCTGTGATTTATAGCGTAGGCAAGGTCAATATTACGGGCGGTGTGTTCTATAACAACAATGCAAGAACTGCCAAAGATTATACAGACGACCTTTACACCTACTATGCTCCGGGTTTTGGTGGTGTAGGATACTTTGAAAAGGGCACAGCAAATGTTAGCGGTGGTAATTTCGAAGCAAATGTTGCCACCAATGGGGCTGTGTTTGTCGTGGGGAGCGTAAATACTTCTGCACAACTAGATATTAGTTCAAAGGCGGTGTTCTACAACAACTCGGCTATTACTTTGACGGGCGCTAGAGATAAATATCTTACAAGCTTTACCTCAGCTACTACATGGTCAAAAAATAACCTTTCTAATAAGATTATTAATAATATGAAATTCGGCTCGGGCGGTGTGATTTTTGGCTATCAAAATGCTACTATAAACATCTCAGGCGGAGACATAAATAGCAATATTTCAGCCAACTATGGTGGGGCTTTGTACGTGCTTGGGAGCACACTTGTCATTTCGGGCGGTGCAATAAGGAACAATAGAATAGACTTTTATGGTTCGGTAGAAAGTGACAACAGCGAGTACAATTCTAGGAAAAATAGAGACACAAAGGGTGGCGCTATATACTATGAAGGCATGGAGAACCTAGAAGGGTTTAGTTTTGTCAACAACGAAATAGATGCGGATACTCAAGCGATTACAAATACAACGATTTCTTCCATAAAGAATCCAAGATTTGTTATAAAGGGTGGTGTAATTAGTGGCAACTTAGCCAACCAAGGCTCTGCAATTTATTTGGCTACAGGCTCTAGCAACGCTTATTATGCAAGTTTGGTTATCTCTGGGGGAGAAATTGTCAGCAATGGCGAATTTGAGTTTAGGTATTATGGGACTTCTCAAGCGCAACAGGTCAATGGCGGAGCGATTTATGCCGTTGCAAATACCTTTATTGAGATGAAAGATGATGCATACATTGCATGCAACAAAGCATTTTTTGCTGGCGCAATATATACAGACGGAAATATCCTTGTCAATGGTGGAAGAATTGAAAACAATGAAACAAACAACGAGACAAGTACCACCGCTTCAGCAATTTATGCGGGCGGGGAAAACGGCTCTGTTGTAATTAGAGATGGCATCATTTCTAACAACCTTGCACATGCTGGCAAATTATATAGCACGCCTGCAGTATATGTGGTGGCAGGGGGTTTGTATCTTGGCGAAAACGCATACGTTTTTGGCAACAATAACGAATACATACTAGAAGGCTCTATAAAACAAAGGCAAATCGATATTCTTTTTGAAAAATTGGTAGATGGAAGCAAGAAAAATGTTTTTATTTACGACAATTTTTCGAGTAGCGCAAAAATAGGCTTTTATTCTCAAGAGACAAATATAGGGACAAAGAAATTACGTTTTGCACAAGTCAACCCTAAGGCGTGTGATAGTGCGGTTGTAAAAGTGTTTGAAAACACAAGTGACAATACTATTTATCTTGCACTCATCGGTACGGGGCTTTATATTGGTGCACAAGAGATAAAGACTGTAAAATACACCGCAAGCGATTACATTGCAAGGCGAGACGGAGACGTGCATGGTATTGACATAACAATTGAAGAAGCATCAAATACGATTGAGCCGGAATTCCTTTGCTTAGAAGAAGGCGTGATTAACTACTATGGAAATGATCTCTCAAAAGTTTATGAAGCAAAGAAAAACGACTCGGAGTGGGTAAAAGAAAATCCAAAGGTGGCAAGTGGCACATATTATGTTCTCTTTAGATTTTATGACACTTTAACTAGCACATATTTGACTGATGCAAATGGCAATGACTTTTATGATTATAGGGTTATAAAAATAACCACAAAAGATTATTTTGTAGAGAAAAACCCTACAGTAACCACTGAGCTTATCGCGGGAGTGAATTATGTCGCTAGTGGTGGGAGTGAAAACGTATATGTTATTAGATTTGTAGAAAACGATTGGAAGGTTGTTGACAGCCTAAATAATGCAATAGTTCTAGATGGCGTTTTCATGTTGGCCTCGACAAGTATCAAATTTGATACTATTGGCAAACAATACATGCTCGTAAAATATATTCCAGAAGATAAAACATATGCCGAAAAGACTTTTGCTATAGAAGTTTTTGTCAGCGCACAAGATATTTATTACAGCGAGAGTAAAGGGACTTTCTACCTTGACGAAAACTTGACTCTCAAGGCCTTTACTACAGATTCAAGCATAGCGCCTACAATGAAAGATGCCCTTGATGCTCTTACCGCAAATGGTAGCATTGTAATTAAAGACGGAAGTTATAAGGTAACAAGCAACGAAGAATGGAATATTGTTAACAAAACAATAGTCTTCAAAAGGGGTACAAATGCAAAAGATGCATTGATTGAGACGGTGAAGGGCTCTTTGACTATCAATGCAACAGGGACAGGCTCACTGACTATTGATGGAGGTGCTTTGTGGTTTGAGGAAGTATCTTCCGGCAAGTGGAACGACTCCGACCCTACAAAAATTGATGTAAGTAAGCAATATCAACAAACTTCTGGACTTCAATCTAGAGGTGCGTTGATTTACGCAAAGTCAAACGTCACAATTTCGGGCAAGGTAATTTTGCAAAACAATGAAAATACGGATAATGGCGGTGCAATTTACGCTGAGTCGGGTGTAGTAACCTTGTCAAACGGCGTGTCTATTTTAAGCAATATGGCACAAAATGGTGGGGCTATTTACATAGGCAATACTGCTGACCTTAACATAAAGAATTCGGGCGAACAAGTTGTAATAAAACAAAATGCAACAAGAAGTGGCTTTGGTGGTGCAATATATGTCTCTACGGGTCGTGAACTTGCAATAGACAATGCAAATATCACCACAAACTTGGCTCGTGGCAGTGGTGGGGCGATATATGCTTTTGATGCAAAATCTTTAAATTTAACCAACACTATTATAGATAATTGTAAAAGTACAGATTCGACAATATATGTGTCTGTGTCTTCAAAGGACACTGTGTTGACCTTGAAAGATTGCAACTTCACTGTGCCAACAGATGTAGACGTAAAAGGGATAATCTATTCTGGCAACAAGACAAAGATGGCGGGTGTTGTGTTTGAGGGCGAGAACTACTTTAGAGGGTCAATTCTTCTTGACGAGAATATCTTTATACACGACAAATCTTCCGCTTTGAAAGAGGACAGTGCTGTTGGTGTAAAAAGATTAAATGATGAAGAAAGCATAGCCGACATATTGGTCGCGTTGTCAAATACATCAAGCGATGATTATTCTTCAAAATATTCACTTATATCTGATAATACAAAACTTGTTAATATTACTACACATAATGCCGACAATTATTACAATGAAAAAGGTTATGCAAATTATGTGACAATAAATGGTAAACAAATTGCCACAAATACTCTCCAAATCGGTGGCGGGTTTGAGGCTTCAATTTTGCCATATCAAGGGGCTACAAACACTTACACAATAAAGATGGAATATGGCAAGTTGTATGGAGATTATTTCAATGCAAACAATACAAAGATAAGCAATGTAAAACTTTCTGACGGCACGTATGGCGAGATAGACTTGACACAAGAGAAAGTTGGATACAAAAAGATTTCTTATGAGTTAAATCTAAATAGTGACAATAAGACGATGAATATGTCGTATCAAGTTGTTTATAACGCTGGGATAAAGATAATCGCCACGTGGGAGCAAGCACAACCTACCTTTGAGGTAGAAGTTTACACTTTTGATGAAAAAATTGAAACTGAAGATAGCAAAGGTACTGTAGTAGGTTATAAAGGGCTAAATAAAGTAGAAGCAGTGAAGGGCACTTACAATACAACCTATGGCAAGCAAGTGCTTGTAAAAGTTACAATAACCAACAGAAACGACACCGATTTTAGTTATAGGGTAAATAGTGCCAATGGGGAATTTACTCAAGAGCGTGATAGCGAAGACGATGTCTATTTTGCATATATTTTAAAAGAGGCTTCTATATATGACTTTACAATAATTTCTATCGCAACAAATAATGTAACGCAAGACGATAAGCGAAGTGAACAAAAGGTTACAGTTAATATTGCAAAAGCGATTATAGACTTGAAACTAGACGACTCGGTGTTGTCACGCACCTTTGACGGCAACGACATGTCTATACAAGTAAGCGATTTAATTGTCGACACTAAACTAGAATACAACGATAGCAAAGACGACCTTAACCTTGCCATTGTGACAAGTGCAAAAGAGAAGGGAGACAGTGGTGCCACTGCTCGCAATGTGGGGACTTACAATTGTGTTGTGTCGGTGGGCAATAACAACTATCAATTGTCAAGCGCGACATTGGCTTGGCACATAACCCCACTTCAACTTAAAATTAGCCATTATATTGATATTTGGGATAACAACAAAATATATACAAATGATTTCCAAGGCGGAAGTCACTACCTTGTCCCATGTTTTGAGAATGTAAAGGGGAGCGACAAAGTCAACGTCTCCATATCTACACAAAATTACAGCACAAGTGAAACAGAGACTTTGATATATCAATTTAGCAACGTTGACCCTTATACCTTGCTAAATGATTTGATAAAACCAACGTCACATTCTTTAAAAGCCCCTTTCTTTAGCAAAATAGGCAAGTATATTGGGAATATTGAAAAAATATACAATATTGATAACAATTATAAATTGTCAGACGACGAGCAAGATACCACTTATACATACACGTGGAATATCACAAAGTCTCAAGCCTTTATTTCCAAATTTGTTTTGTCAGACGGAACTCCTACAAATAAAGAAGAGATAATAGCCAACACCATAGTCGGTGGGGCTTATGATATGGGGAGCAAGACATATTCGGGCAACACAAAGTACCTTTCGGTTATCATGAAAGATTCTGTAGGCAACGAGATTACAAGTGGCTTAACTTTGGAACTTACATTATACAATAATACAACAAATGTTAAAGTGGGAGAGACAAAGACCGTTATTGTTGGAGTGGGCGACCCCTTTGACACAAGCAAATTTGTTTCCTTTACAAATGCGGGGACATATAGGCTAGAAGTTAAAGTAACTGAAGGCTACGATATGGACACAAAGTCTGTTTATAAGGCTATCTTTAACCTTGAAAAAGAGCAACTCACGCTTCAATGGGCATTGGGTATAGCGACAAGTGAGAGTGAAGAGGTGTCGGAATACACAAGAAATGAATCTATAAATGGCACATATCACTTGGCTATATCATATCTAGCAAAAGAAGTTTATGCATATGTAACAGGTGCCACTGTAAATGGGGAAGCTTTTAATATAGTGTCAGACATGTTTGAATATGCAAAGGGTCTTGACGAAGTCTTCACAACAAATTGCAAAAACTTAAGTCTTAGAGACAATACAAAGAATTTGGAAGTGGAAAGGGTGGTGCGATTGACAAGCACCTATAGCGACAACTACGAAATTGTCTCCAATGCAAGTTGTCTTGTCTTTATCTCAAAAACAAAACTTTCTGTAACTTGGGACTCAAACACACAAAAAGAATTTACAGGTAGTGATATACTCTTTGAACCTACCGTCAAGACAAATTTGAACGAGGTAGTAAACGTAAGTAGTTTTTATGACCTTAGTGGCAATAAATACACAGCAATTAATAGTTATACGTGTACAATACAAGGGACACAAGCTCTTGAAGACTCAAACTATTATATTGCAACAGAAGACACAACATGTGCATGGTCCATTATACCTAAAGAGATAACTCTAGAGTGGTATGCGGTAAGTTACACAGATGAAAATGGTAACGGGCAAGTAAAGCTTGGTAGCAAGACCTTTAGTTTTGTTTATGACGGCAAGTATTATGATTTGATGGCAAATCCTTATGGCCTTATCGCGGGGCGTACAGATGTTTCGGTCGCACTTGAAGGTAGTGGCGCACAAAAAAATGTTCGTAGTGGAGCGGTCTCTAGTTATACTAAGGTAGCAAAGGACTTGACGGGTTCTGACTCGGGATATTATACAATAAAGGCGGATAGTATAGAAAAAACTTGGCAAATTACACCTTGCCCAGTGATTATAGAGTGGACGGTGGAAAGGGACAGTTATGAAACAAGCAATCTTTCTAGCGTTCGTGAAGTCTATTATACAGGGAAAGATAGAGTTGTAACCTTTACTTCTAGTGGGTTTATAAATACAACCGAGAAAAGCAGTTGGGACAAAACAGCCTCAATAACAACCAAATATAGGAGTTCGGCAATTTCTAACCTAGTTGACGCAAGCGGGACAAAGGAAGTCGGTATCTATATTACATCTGTTACGTCAAATGACAGCAATTACAAGGTAGACATAAGTAGCGGTAGCGTTACGTGGGAAATTAAGAAAGCACCTATGACAATAGAATGGCAATGGCTTGATTCAAATGTAGATATCTATAAGAACAAAAAGCTTCTTCCTGCGGGAGACACCGATTACAACGGGACAAGTGTTGTCTATACCTCTCAAGCCAATTATCTTACAACTGTTAAGGCAGTAGCAAGCAATGACGCTACAATGTCAATAACTCAATTTAGCCCTACCTATAAAATTTATGGCGGGGACCCAATAAATACAAAAGACATAAAAAATGCAGGTACCTACGAAGTAACCGTAATTTTGGCAAACGAAACGGATAGAAACCATTACGAACTCACCAACCCTAGCATGACTTTTGCCATTGACCCAGCAACCATTGGCTTTGAGTGGAAGTCCTCAGCGGATAGCTACTTTAAGGAGGGTGCATCTGGGGTCCCAGAAGCAGAAGTTTTAATAAATTCTTCAACGGGCGAAGCAAAGGCTCAATACTATTATTTTGAAGAAAAAGACCCTGCAAAGTCAGATGGCTCGGTGATTTCTTACAAGGTAGAATTCCTTTATAACAATGTGATAAAACAAACAAATATTGAAAATGTCACACCAAAACCAGAGACAAGTTCAACCCTTATTGCGTTTAAAGATTTCCTTGCGAATAATTCCAAAGATGCAGGCACATATACTATAAGAATTACAGGAATGTCATCGACCAACAACTATGTTTTTGACAAAAACTCAAGTACAAACTCAATAACTTATGTTATAAAACCTAAACAGCTTGACGAGTCGACACGTATCACTCTTGTTTATTCTGACGGCACAAGTTATACATATGATGGAACTCAAAAAACAATTGATGTCCAAATATCAAATAACTTTGCTCTGGGAGTTGTGTTTGATAATTATAAATTGACGGGAACGACGACAGCCAAATATGCAGGCAATTATAACTTTAAGGTGGAAATAACTGACCCTAACTATATCTTTAGTGGAACAGGTACAAACGTGTCGAGTGATTTGACGTGGACAATAGGGAAAAGAGAAGCAACAATTGTTTGGCACAATACTAAATTGGAGACAATATCCGCTGGCTATATGTTTGACTATACAGGGGCTTTTCAAGGACCTGTTGCACCAAAGGTTATCAATGCTGTAGAGGGCGACGTGTTTGATTTTACATATGACACGACTTCGCCTTATGTAAAAGAAGCAAGAGAAGTGGGCAAATATACTACAAGATTGAACAGTGTCGAAAATAAGAATTATTACCTTTCGGACAATACTAGGGACTTTAGTTGGGAAATTGTTAATACAAGGATAAGCTTTAAATGGAGTGCGTCAAATACTTCGTTTGCAAAAGATAGCGATGACGTGCAGACTGCCACCTATACAGCCAACCCTATGTACTTTATGCCAACAACTACAAGCATCTTTAATACCGATAGAGAGGATATAACATTTAGAATTGACGTCTATTACAGCGATACAGCAACCTCTTTCACAGGGGCTGGGACAGATACGGCGTCAACTTGTTTCACAATCTCTGATATAAATACTAGCGGATTTAACTACAACCCAACGAAGACTTGCATAAATGTTGGGTACTATATGGCAAAAGTGACACTTGTAAACGCTGGCAACTATCAATTAAGTAACGACAATACCAATGTCTTTATGTGGAGAATTTCTCAAAGAACGGTAAACTTTAGTTGGACGAAAACAAGTGTTACATATAATGGAACACAACAAAATCCTACTGCAACGGTGCTAGGAGCACAAAGTACGGCAGATTTAGGGCAATTTTCATTAACCTTTCAATTCTCATCTTTAAGCACTGAAGACTGGGGTGACAGTTCTCCTAAAAATGCTGGACAATATAGGGTAAAAGTGTACAGTTTAGGCAAGGCAGAGGTGCTTAGCAACTACACCTTTAATGCTAATGATTATATAACGTTTACCATTAACAAAAAATCTCTTGGAGATATAACGTTTATTCGTGGAGACAGTTCTTCTTCCTTGATTTACGAGGGCTCCGCAAAATATTATTTGCTTGATACCACAAAAGTGTCCGACATGGGTGTTGAAAGCAGTGATATAAGCAATATCGTCTTTAATCACACCTATTACTACAAGAGTGTAAAAGGCACTACCTTTAATGAACTTTCCGAAGGAGGTACAAGTTGCAAGAATGCAGGCTCCTATCGTCTTGAAATTTTGCTTGGAGATGACACTACAAGTGCAAATTACAAATTAAACAACAATACAACGCAAACTTGGCAAATTGTGCAAAAGAGCATTACTTTTAATTGGTATGTTGAAAATGAAAAAGATTATCAAACAAAAGAAAATATGCCCTTTAATATAATTTATTGCGGGAAAGAAATCGTAGTAAAAGCAAAGGCTGTTATTGATAATGTAGAACAAAGTACAGAAATCGTGGGGAGTTATGGCAACAATATAGGTAAGGACGTCGCAACAAAGACGGCAGAAGTCTTGAGTTTGTCAAGCCAAAATCTATACGACAACAACTATACGTTTAGCAAGGATACTAATTCTAATTATCAAAAGTCTTGGAGCATTGTAAAGCGTGCTGTGAGTATCAGTTGGGCTTGCAGTGTTGCTGGCGACACTTCTTATCAAAAAGTTTACAACGGCAATGCCTATTATTACTATCCAACCTTTGAAGGCACGAGCAAAATTGAGGGTGACGACCTTGCTTTTCAAACCACAATTACAAGGGCAGGTATCTCAATTTCTACCTTTACAAATTGTGTAGATGCGGGGAGTTACACAGCAAGTGTATCTGGCATGTCCGGTGTGTCGAGTGGCAACTATGAGTTAAGCTCTTCTGCAAACAAACAACAAAGTTGGACAATCATGCCACAAGAGCTTACAGTCGAGGCAGATGGCTCGACAAGTGTAACCTACGACAGTGCAGAGCATAGATTTAAGGCAAAAATAACAAGCGGACTTGTTGTTACAGACGACGTGCAACTTTTATACACTTACACCGTTGATGGAGAAGAACAACAAAAGGTTTATTTTGTGTCGGCAACCAATGTGGGTACATACACAGCAACGTTATCTCTTGGGGGCGAGAAAGCGGGCAACTACACCATCAAGTCCGATAATCAAAGTCTTGTGTTTACAATAACAAAGTGTCAACTTACGATTAGTTGGAGTAGTTCGTCTTACTCTTATAACTTTAATGGGTTAGAACAACACCCAGAGCCAACTATCGTCAACCCAATTGATGTTTCTACTAGCACAATTGTCAGTTATAAATACAAAGCACAAGCTAGCGGATCTACGGGGTATACCCTAGAGACTATATCTCCTATTCATGCTGGAAATTATCAAATGACAGCACAATTAAATGACCCAACAAATTACGAGTGGAGTGGCACCAACGAAACAAGCTTTACCATAAATCAAGTGACTCCAGCAATCAACATATATCCTATTGCTATGGGTAGTGCATCTGGCAGTGGCTCTAACACGACTGCATTAATCGTTGTTAGTGGTTGCGGAGACGACGCTCCTTATGGGTCAGTAATATTAACTGTGGGTACTACTGTTTATAGTGATTTGAACTTAACTCAATTACCACTTACCACAGTTTCTTCTGACGGCAAGACGACAAGATTTGATGGGGTTGGCAATAATGATACTGCAAAAGAAATTTTGCAAACATATTATAGCAATGTGGGGTGCTCCTATTGTATCTATTCTTATCCAGAAACAAACGCCGAAGGTTATACGCCTACTGCTAAGTATACAGCTGGAAAAGACGATAGCAAATACTCAATGGAAAGCAACTATACGAACGTTTCTGTGCCACAAGCGGGTCAACAATTTGTTCCACAAGGGAATAATCAAGAAGACATATATCTTTATTACGAGTCAAGCAATAGCATACAACCTGTCACATCGTCTTCGACGATAAGTGGTTACAAATATGGAGACAGGGTAACTTTCTATATTACAGGCGGTTCAGATATTACTTATGAAACAAACACGACAACGCAAGATACTTATAATAACTTCTATAGAATAATGATTAACTCTCAAGTCGCGACACCTTCCGCTTCTTCTAATTCTGTTGAAGTAATAGAAAATGGCATATCAATAGCCAAAGTGACTTATGTAAGTCTTCTTGAGAGCAAAGATGGGGTAACAACTATTAATGGACTAAAAATATTGCAAGTGGAAGTGCAATTCCTTAAACCAACAGGTGCAAACGCCTTATACGTTGGTGCTTACAAAAAAGGTGGAGATTACGTTGACGCTAGTAGTAATAAGAAAAACTTTGCGCAAGTTGCATCTAATCCGGGCAAATTCTTTATTGACAAAAAGGCGATAACCATCAATGTCCCAGATGCAACAATGAACTATGGAGATAAGTCTTCTCTTGCTTTTGCAAAAGACGGGAGTGGAAACCTTGTAAGATATACCCTAGATAGCAGTGGCGCTATTGTACAACCATATCAATTTTTGTCTAATTTCAGTTTGACGAGTGGTGGTCTTGTTCGTGATACGGATAAGGCGGACATAATAAGTGCCTTAAAGCCAAAGATAATAGAAAAAGCTTCGACAAAGACCGGCTATAATAGCAAGGTTGTAACTTTGGAGACTCTTTACAATGATTATTATATCTTTACTACTTCAGGAAATACTTATGGCGGGTTGCTTATAACGGGAAGAAAGTTGACCGCTAGCGACGTCATCGTAACTCTTCAAGACGAAGCAAATTTGTGCTACGTAGGAGAAAAATTGCAACCTACAATAACAAGCATTAAGACAACGGATACCAACTCTACAACTTTAGGTAGTGATAGTTATGATATAAAAGACTATGGCGAATATATTAATGCAGGTGTGGGTGTAATTACAATTCAATTTAAGGGCGACTACACAGGCACTATTGAAAGACAATACAAGATAAACAAACTTGATATTTCAAAAGCCACGAAAAATGACACTTCTTCAACAAAAACAAAGTTGTTTACTTCGAAAGACGGCACATATTATTTGTGTTATGATGCGAAATTGGAAGAAGAAGTCTCATATACAGGTGAAACTATTGTTAAAAATTTTGATAGTGTATTTACAATAGTAAAAAATGACGCTACGATTAAAACGTTTGCATATAAAGCCTTGCCTTCTGATATCAAGATTACTTCTTTCAGTAATCAAAATGCCGGTAGGGCAAATATAAAGATTGAAGCGTTGTCCAATTCTACCAACTTTACAGGCACAAAGGATATTTACTTTAATATAACCGCATGTACCGTAAATAGCGAAGATATCACAAGTTACACTTTGAGTGATGGCAATAGCAATCATGAGATAGTGTTTAGTGGCTTAAACAACAACCCTAATGTGTTAGAAGTAAAGTATAAAACAAATATTTCGCTTGCTTATACAATTGTTGATTGGTACAAATATGATACCACAAGCAAAAAATATAGCAAAGTGACACAAGCCGAAACGATGAATGTCGGGACCTATTATGTAGGTTTAAATATAACGGGTGAAAGGAATGCTTATTATGTAAATTACACCGGCACAGTGTACCTTGAGTATAGTGTGACTCAATTTAATATTAACTCACTAGATGTAACAATTGAGATTGAAGAGGGGCAAGACTTACAATATACAGGTTTGTCTATAAATCCAACTATAAAGGTGTATTGGCGAGCACCGGTTGTGACGACAGACAGCAATGGAAATGTTACATTTAATGGCGTGTATACACAAACGTTGCTTGAAGATAATAGAGATTATGATTATTCTTCGGCAGGAGAAGGCACAAATATCAATGCAGGTAAAAATAGTGGAATTATCAAAATAAAAGCAAAATCTAGCAACTTTACAGGAGAAAAACAAGCTCTCTTTGATATTGAAAAACGTGACTTGTACGCGATATCCGACCAAAATCTTACGCCAAATTGGAAAAATTCGTATTCTTATACGGGTAGTCAAATCATAATAAACGGTACCGAGTTGCCAACTATTTCTTGGGGAACCAAAACTTTATCTTTTGGGACAGATTATGTAATTCTTCCAGCAGGAGAAGGCACAAATATCAATCAGGGCAAAGGTTCTATCACTATTCGTGGTACAGGTACAAATTATACAGGAGAGAAGGCTTTAACCTTTACCATTAGCAAACTAGATGTCAATAACAACCAAAATAAGTTTAATGTCACTTTGGAGAAGTCGGAGTATTATTACACAGGAGATGCAATACAACCACAAGTCTTGTATGTAACCTTTAACAACAAGCTTTTGACTGCGGGCGTTGACTACAACGAGACAATAAATTATGGCTCTGAGAACACCAATGCGAGTACGAACAAAGCCAAAGTTTACATTACCTTTGGACAAGACCTTGCAAGCAACTTTACAGGGAAACTTGAGTGGACGTTTGAGATAAAACCACTCTCAATAGAAAGTGCAGACTTCGTCGTGAGGGAAAATAATGTCGAAGACGGTGCAACAAGTGTCATGTCACAAATTACAGATGTTGTTTACACAGGCTCTGACATTACAAAAACTATCTATCTTTATGCAAAATTTGGCAATACGTATAAAAAACTTTATACACAAGCAATGCTTCAAGATACTTCTACCAACCCAGATTATGAGTATTCGTTCTCAAACAACCAAAATGTTGGCGAAGCGACGATTACCATTAGTGGTCTCAACAATTACACAGGGACAATCAAAAAATCATTTAAAATAAATGCACTCGATATGTTCGACCTTATTAAAAATGGCCAAGCTACGGTGGCCGGCGAGTCGGGCGAAAGTATTAAAGTATCTTCTCAAGAATACACTAGAAGTGTCATTGTTCCCGATGTTTCTATAGCTTGGGGTATAAAAACTCTTGTACGTAACACCGACTACACTTTGACGGCTGTGTTTGACAACTGCGACAATGTTAATGTTAGCACAAACAACAAAACAAGGATAGACTTTATGGGCAATTACACAGGCTCGTATACCTTTACATTTGAAATTACCCAAAGGTCATTAGCTTCAGCTACAATAAGTATTCCAGATATAGAGTATACGGGAAGTGATATTACAAGTGACGACTTGGCAAAACTATTCTCCTTGTATGACGATAATTATTTGTTGAGTTATGGGACAGATTATACGATAAATATCAACTCGACAGATAAGAAAAACGTAGGACCAAAGCCCTATGAAATTGTGGGGACAGGCAATTATACGGGGAAAATAGAAAACCTTACCTTTAACATTGTTGCAAGAAATATTGCAAACCATGTGGCGGACTTTACTCTATCTACAAGTAATGTCTATTATACGGGAAGCGTTATAAACCTTGCGGATACGAAAAAAGGTTACAACGTTGAATTTAAATATCTTGGGACAACATTGAGTTCGAATATTGACGGTGGAGATTATAGCTTTGGTACGTACGAAAATGCCACCAATGCAGGCACCGCTTACGTAACAATAACGGGGAAAGGCAACTTTACGGGCTCGGCAAAATTTGCCTTTACAATAGAGAGGCAAGATTTAAAGAGTTTGCCAACGAAGAATATTAAAATTAATCAAAGTTATAGATACACAGGCAAGGCTGTTTGCCCTGTGCCAACAGCAGTAACCGACCTTTATGGCAATACTGTTTCTCCAGAGCAATATACAATACAGTACAAAAACAATATCTCAGTCTCCAGCGAAAACTCCAAGCCTTCGCTAACCCTTATCTTCAAGGGCAATTATAGCGGAACTGTGACAAAAGAGTTTGAGATAGCAAAAACATATTTGACAGCAAGCGATTTGGTATATACTCCAGCGAACCTTGTTTATACGGGTAAAACTATTGTCCCAACGTTTGAACAAATTGGAAGTTTGAGCATTAAGCGTGACGACAACGGAAAGACTATTCTTGTTACTCAAGACGATATTCAAAGTATAACTGAATATACGGGAAATAGCCTTAATTCAAAGACTGTTGATAACACAAATGTTTCTTCTGGGGCAAAATGTGGTGCATTCGAGATTACTTTTGGTGGATACAACAATATTTATACGGGTACGGTTGTATTATCCTTTAATATTACGCAACTTGACATTTCAAGCGACTTAGTGACAATAGATAGCAACTTGACAAAAGACGAAACATATACGGGCGCTTCCATCACAAAAACATTTGATGGTAAAATCAAGGTGGGCGACGTTTCTCTTGACGGCAATTACAATGTTCAATCTTACACAAGCAATACTGACGTTGGTGTGGTTACGATAACAATTGAAGGCACAAACAATTTGACAGGCACAAGAAAAATTCAATTCAACATAGTACCTTTTGATATTGGAAGTGCCACAGTTGGCGCCATTGCTTCTCAAACCTACAACTATGGGCGAGAAGTCACTTTGGATAGTCTTAAAGTTAACGTGACATTGTCTAGTGGGGCTAGAACCCTTGAAAAAAATACCGAGTATAGGATAGCGGGATACGAAAACAACACTCAAGTTGGCACCGCTACTGTGTATATCCAAGGTGTTGGCAACTTTACGGGGACAATAACTATGACTTTTAAAATTACCACTGTGGAAATCGGCACCAATTACGAATTAAAAGAAACAAAGACATACACCTATTCGGGAGAGGGAATTCGCCTTGGCGACCAACGAGACGAAAACGGGAAATCATACTTTGTGCTTGTAGTTGACGGTCTTGACGAGATAAAAATTTATGACGACAAGTGCAAGTATGCCAACAACTTAAAAGCAAGTACTGTTGACTCTAAAGCGAGTGTGTCCTTTAATATTTCAAATTTTTCAAACAATTATGCAAGTAAGGATATTACTATTGAATACGAAATAGAGAGACTTGCTTATGATAGTTCATATATTTCTGTGCCAGATATTCCAACTCAATTAGCAGGGGCTACCCCTATCACTATAACCTTTGAGCAAAACACTTTTGGCGAGATAAAATATAAAGAGACAACGCTTGTAGAAGGCATAGATTACACCTTGGAGCAATTCCCAACAAATGCAAGTGCAATAGCCGACACCATAGGTGGCGTGAGAATAACCTTTATTGGCAACTTTACGGGCGAAGTGGTAAAAAGATTTGCGATAAAGAGAAATCAACCAACACAAGAAGATTTTGGAGAACAAAATTTCAAAATTGTTCCAAACGATGCAACATCTACAACTGACGTCATAAGATATGGCGAGTATGGCACTCTTGCAGATTTGAAAATTGTGAACAACTCAGGCGTTGACTCGTCAAGCATTGTGTGGTTTGAAGACCCAACCACCCCAATCAACTTTGTGGGTACGATTACTGTGTATGTTAGGTATCAACCAGACGACACCTACGATGCGGGGCTATTCGAGTTGCCTTTGACAGTTGAAAAAGGCATATACAAGGACGAAGTCAATGTTTACGCGGACAAAAAAGACGACGAGCAATACTTTACAATAAAATACAAAAAAGGTATTGTGCTTACGGACGTTGAGTTGCCAGAAGGCTTTAGTTGGCAATATCAAGTGATTAATGCAAGCGATATTAAGTCTGGCACTCGTTATTCTACAGATGGAATTGAGTTCAAGACATATGATGGCGAGCCACTTAACACATCTCTTACTTATTACGAAGAGACGACAAGCCTAGAGTTTACTATTGGGAACGAACAATATGTAGAAAAGACCTTTAAAGCAAAATACAATTACAATAGTGCATATTATCAAGACGTAAAGGATATTGTAGTAAAAGTTAGATTGCTCAAGGGAGACCTAGACCCAAGTGTGTTTAGATATAGAGACACCACAGTTACTTATTCTCCTACCATTACTGCATCATCTATCAAACTTCCTACTACAGATTGGCCTTGGACATGGATTGGAAATCAAAAGGGCTTTAGTTCTTCTGTCCTTAAAGTTGAAAACAGCCCATACACGTTCTATATGACCTTCGACCCAGCAAAGACCAACGAAAGTGGTGTGCCAGTTAATGGCGGTTTCCCTGAGAGTGTGTATGGCAACAAACTCAACTACAATACGCTTACGGTGGAAGCAAAGATTTACGTCAATCGTGCCGACTACACTCAAAACAAGATAAACTCTGCACTTGCAGAATACGTCGTGTCTACAGTGACTTACAAGAAAGACCTTCGTACAAGCGAAATTGACCTAAACTTGCCACAAGGTTTTGACTTGAGAGACGAAAATCAACTTTTGTCTTATGGCGAGAACGATGTCTATGTTGTTTACAACAAGGAAAGCAAATTTGACAACAACTACAACCCTTATGGCGAAAGTGTGACAAATAGCATATCTGTCAAGGTCCTTGTGATTTCGCCTACTCTTGTAGGGTCGCTTGAAGAAGGTGGCGGAGAAGTGGTCACCACCGCAACGGGCGGACTTGCAATAAGTAGGACATATGGAGATAATCTTGCGAATAATAGAGCTATCCCATTTGGAGTAACCTATTTCAACTACATTACGGGCAGTTGGGAAGCTGTCAACGGCTCCTCAGAGTGGGTTGACGGTTCAGAAAAGTTACTCTCCGTTGGAGTTATCACAAGGCAAGTAAAGTTTACGCCAAGTGATACAAACTTCATTTCGGGCAAGGAATATATAACTTTTGACGTCGAAGTGCTTATCTCTCAACAAGGAAATGAAGGAGAACTTAGACAAAGTCTAGCTTTTGCAAGCGACGAGCAATACATGGCTTACACGCCATCTTCCACTTTGGCAAATATCAACAAGATTCAAAGAGTGGAAGGCTCAACATCGGCGGTTGTATTTAATGCTTTTGACGACGTCTTCTACACCTACAAATATATTACGCTTGACAAAGACGGCCATTATACACCACAAGACGTGAAAAATGCCACCGAGTACGAGTTGACAAACTCCACCGTTTTGTCCGCAAAGGGCAATAGCGAAGGTGCATATCGTTCCTTGTACATTATCTATGCCAACTTCACACGTGGCGGGTGCGTGTACTACAACTTTGGCGAAGACTACAAGCCATCGTATGAGTTGTATATTTACAAAGCGACCTTGAACGTCAACCTTCCATCTATAACCAAAACTTATGGCGACTTGTCCATTTCGGGGAATATAGAAGACGTGGGTGCCACAGGCTTAAGTGCTTTGGAAAATGGCAAAGATTACGTCTTCAATGTGCGTGATAGCAATGGCAATGCTGTTTATCTAAATTACGCCACCCCAGCTGGTGTGTACACTATGGAAATCACTTTGGTGGATAAAAATGGCTCGCTTAGCAACAACTACGATTTTGACAAAACCAAGACCGCGACCTATACCATTGAGAAATTGGCGATAACGGACTTCAAACTCGACCATGGCGTGTTGTATGAGAACGGCTCTATTTTGAACGACAAAATCACAATAACCTTTGACACATCACTCTTTGTTGGCGGACAAGTGCCAGATTTCGACGTGGTATTCGAAAAAGACGGCAAGGAAGTAGGCGGAGTCGTTTCAAGTGGCAAATACACCGTTCGTGTAGTGTTCAAAAATGCCAACTACGAATGTACAATGACAAGAACTTTCGAAGTCTACCAAGCACAAAGTTACAAACTTTTGATTATCCTTTTGTCAGTTATTGGCGGGGTTGCAATGTTGTCCTTTATTGCTGTGGCGTCCGTAAAACTCAATAGAAAGAGATTTAAACGTGCTATCCAAAGAAAACAATTTGAAACTCTCAAAGACGAGATAAACAAGACCAACCCAGAGATTTTGAATAGTCACAAGTCGCACCAAGAGTCTGCTCAAAACGAGAACGACTACGGCTATTACGACGAGCAAGGCAATTGGCAATATTACGATGGCTATTACGACGAACAAGGCAATTGGCACGACTACCAAGACGGAAATAAAAAATAAAACCTACAAGACGACAAAGGAAATAATAGACCTTATTGTACGTGAGCCCCCCTTGCTATTGGGGCTATGATTTAACCTATCACACACACTCCCCCTTGCTATTGGGGCTAAATGGGGGTAGTAAAAACACCGTCCCCTACAAGAGTGTGTGAGACTAACCTATTCTACAAAGGTGTGTGAGACCAACCTATTAATACCGTCCCTTGTAAGGGAAGGTGTCACGCAGTGACGGAAGGGTAGTAAAGTTTGAACTCCTACTCGCCTAACTAAAAGGTAAAAATACCGTCCCTTGTAAGGGAAGGTGTCACGCAGTGACGGAAGGGTAGTAAAGTTTGAACTCTTACTCGCCTAACTAAAAGGTAAAAAGATTTTACAACCCCCCAGTCCTAACGGACAGCCCCCCTTGCTATTGGGGCTATGATTTGACCTATCACACACACTCCCCCTTGCTATTGGGGTTATGATTTAACCTATCACACACACTCCCCCTTGCGAGGGGGAGTGTCGGCAAAGCCGACGAGGGGGTAGTAAAAATACCGTCCCTTGTAAGGGAAGGTGTCACGCAGTGACGGAAGGGTAGTAAAGTTTGAACTCCTACTCGCCTAACTAAAAGGTAAAAATACCGTCCCTTGTAAGGGAAGGTGTCACGCAGTGACGGAAGGGTAGTAAAGTTTGAACTCTTACTCGCCTAACTAAAAGGTAAAAAGATTTTACAACCCCCCAGTCCTAACGGACAGCCCCCCTTGCTATTGGGGCTAAATGGGGGGTAGTAAACCTTTTCCCCACCCTAAACAAAACCTTTTCAATTTGTGCAAAAATAAATAAAAAAATATCGTTTTTTTACTTGACACCTTTAAAAAAGTCCTATATAATCATTTACGTAGAATGTTTTAGCACCTTTTATTCAAACAAAATTTGGTAAGGCAGTAACATTTTTCGGGCGTTTGACATAAAAAATCTAAAGTGCGAAGACGTAATACACTTATGGGCTCGGAGATTGTTCTGCCTTTTTTTATCTGTGGCGGATAAGGCAAAGCATATTGTACGACCCCAAAAATTTTAAAAGGAGAAATTTATATGAAAAAAGCAAAAAGTAAAATTTTATCGGCGTTGTTGTTCGCGTTGCTTATTGTTCCTTGCATGCTTATCGTTACCGCTTGCGGAGAAGAGCACAAGGCAGTATCCGACTGGTCCAGCAATGCTACACATCACTGGCATGCTTGCTCGGTAAAAGACTGCAAAGAGCATGAAGGTGAAAAAGCTTTTAATTATGCAGAACATACCGGCATGGAAGATCACATTTGCGACGTTTGCGGATATAAAGAACATAAGGCAACTACAACTTATGGCAAAGACGACACAAAACACTGGTTTACATGCCAAATCGAGGGTTGCAAAGAACATTTTGGAGAAGCAACTCATAATTACGACGCAACTACACACGAATGTGTTTGCGGAAAGGTTGACCCAGCCTATGTGGCAAAAATTACTACTACAGGTGAAGCGCCTACCACAACTTACTACAAAAGTTTGCAAGAGGCTATAAATGATGCAAGTGCAGGAGCCACGGTAACACTTGTAAAAAATACTTCTATAGATAGTTATGTTACGGTTTCAGGGAAAAAATTGACACTCGACTTGGGTGGCAAGAGCTTGACCTCTGCTAAGACAGGTATCTATGCAACAGGCGCAAATACAGATTTAACTTTGAAGAATGGTACGATTAACTCGGGTGCTACAGGTGTATTTTTGGACAATCAAGCCAAAGTTACAGTAAATGGAGACGTCACGATTGGTTCGAATAGTTCTAAGAGTAATAAAGAAGCTGGCATAATTATTTTATCCAAAGCAACACTTGAAATGAATGGTAAGATAAATGGCTTTGGCTATGGTATTGCTGGAAATGGCGGGAAGAAGGGTGAGACGGAAGATAAAAACGAAGATTATGGTGGCATCACTATAACCCTTGGTTCAACAGCTGAAATTATTGCTTCAGACGATGCTTTGTTCATGCCAAGCAGTGGGACTTTGACAATCGCCGAGGGTGCTAGACTCACAGCGGGAGACACTGCTTTGTATGTAAAATGTGGCAACGTAACGATAAATGGCGGTACGTTTGTTACGACAAGTGAAAAAACACCTTATAAACCAACTACTAGCGGTTGCTATCCAACAGGGGCAGCAGTAGTTATCGACACTGTCAACGGTGACAGTTACATTGGTGGAAACCCAACAGTCACAATCAATGGCGGAACTTTCACTGTTGCACAAGTTGAAGATGGCAAGACTCCAGCAAATGCTATAGAATATTATCACTTGGCTGATGAAACTTATTCTGCTACAATATCTTATGGTGATAAAGTAACTGCTAGAGCGGTAGAATATGTCTATACTCCAGCTGGCGACGGAACTGAAGCTAAAGTTACACCAGTTGTTACTTATGTTTCGACTTTCGCTGAACTCACTTCCGCAATTGCCGACGCAAATGTAAAAACAGTTGTGCTTACTGAAGACATAACAGCAAATACTACGAGCTCAGGTGAAGACGGACACGTGACGGTTTCTAGAAAAGTTACTCTTGACCTTAATGGAAAAACCTTGAAAGGTAGTGGATATTGGGGAGTTCTTCATATCGTTGGTGGAGACTTAACGGTTGAAGGCTCTAAAGACGGCAGTGCTGTAGTCGCAAACGGCGCTTGGGGAGAAATAACCGGTGGAAACGGTTATCGTGCTATGGCTGTCTATGCTTATGGCGGTAAAGTTACTATTAATGGTGGTCATTTCTCGAATACTATCCCAGAAACTTCTAGGAGGGCATATAATGATTTGATTTATGCTAAAAATAACACTGATAACAATCAAAAAGTTGGAGCTGAAATAATCATAAATGGTGGTACTTTTGAAAGCGTTACATCAGGTTGGGTTTTGAATATCAGTGATGGGAGTAAAAGTGGCGAAACAAGTTCTACTATCACGGTTTATGGCGGAAAGTTTAAAAAGTTTAACCCTGAAACAAACAAGGGCTTTGACACTCTAGAGTCGGGAGAGGAAGAAGGGAAAGTAAATAGGACGGGAGGTCAATCGGACGGTTCCTTCGTTGCAACTGACTACAAAGTGGTAAAAGAAATAAAAGATAATGTTGATTGGTATACTGTGGTTGAAAAAACTGCAGAAGAGAAAGCAAAAGAAGGCTAATGTCTAATCGCACGAAACGTTTAATTAACTTGTTTGAAACATTTTAAACACAGTTTTAATTTAAAAAATCAGGTTCACTCAACCTGATTTTTTATTTTCACAATATTTTTAATTTAATTTAATTTAATTTAATTTAATGTTGGTGAACCGCAACTTGAA
>CAVHMC010000003.1:0-40186 GCA_963636895.1 Oscillospiraceae bacterium
TAAGTAAGTTTTACATTTTTTGTAAAATTTATTTTTCACAACATATTTTTATCTTTTAAAATAAGTATCAATACTTTTAATATATTTGGATAAATTTGTTGCAATTTTTATTAAAAAATGATATAAAGTGTATAATAAACAAAGGGGGAAAATATGGAAGAAGGAAATTCTACTTCAAAAATTTTAAATTATGTGGGTCAAATAATTGCCGTTATTATGATTGTTAGGTACACACTTGTTATTGTCAACTCATATGCACCTTTTATTGTGGCAGAAAGTACTTTTGCAGTTGTGCTTGATTATATTGGTTTGTATGCCCCAATGGCACTTATGGTTACAGTGGGGTTGAGTGCTGTGTGGACAAAGTCGACACTTATCAAACTCGCATTTTTGATAATTTGTGCTGCCATCGTAATCTTTTCATTTGACTTTGGTTTGAAAGCACCAATTTTGGGCTTCTTTGGACTTTAATTTTAAGCCTTTTGATTTTTAATCTGATTTATGTTTTAAATAAAATTAATATTGTAAATTATTGTCTTGTTTAAATTTTAGCATCACACAATTTGTATTCTAAACAGCTTAGCAAGTGATTTTAGCTTGTTGAAGCTTCTTTATTGTTTCACTCTTTAATTTTTCTTAAAATATCTCCACTCTCTAGACGCAAATTGCACTTTATCTTTATCACTTCTTGCACATTTTTTGCGTCTTTTATTTCGTCACCTTTTTCGTTGTACATGGTGGAAATTTTTATCTTTTTATTGAAGTTTTCATTTGGAGATAGCACTTCCAACTCGTCGCCCACCTTAAATCTATTGCGTTGCTCAACATAAACATAATCTCCGTCACTTTTCATGACAAGTCCCACAAAATCAAAGGTTTGTTGTTGGGTACTTGTGGTTAAACACACACTCTTCTCGTCGTTTGCAAAATACAAGCCCGTAGAATATCCCCTATTGCTTGCCTTGTCTAATTCTCCCTTTAACTCTTTTGTCAAAGGAAGATTTTTTTGATACAAGTCTATTGCACGCCTATATGCATTGACAACTGTGGCTACGTAATAGGCAGTTTTCATTCGCCCTTCTATCTTAAAACTTGTCACGCCAGCGTCAATTAATTCTTTTATATATTCAATCATATTTAGGTCTTTGCTATTTAAAATATATGTCCCACGTTCGTCTTGTTCTATAGGATATTGCTCACCCTTGCCACCTATGGCAGAAATTTGATAGCCCCACCTACACGCTTGCACACATTCTCCATGATTGCTACTTCTTCCCGCAAAAAAATTGCTAAGTAGGCATCTCCCCGAATAACTTATGCACATAGCACCATGCACAAAAGCTTCCAATTCAACGCTTGGGTCGAGATAATCTCTTATCGCTTTTATTTCTTTTAAACTAAGTTCCCTTGCAAGCACAATTCTTTTTGCACCCAAATCGGCATACATTTTTGCAGTATATTTGTTTGTCACATTTGCTTGTGTGCTTACGTGAATCTCAAGTCTTGGAGCATACTTTTTCGCAAAATACATGATACCCAAGTCACTTACAATTATCCCATCAACTTTTGCCTTTTGTAAAAATTCAAGATACTCTTTTAACCCCTCAAAATCATTTTCGTGAGCCACAATATTTACGGTTACATATGCTTTTACCTTGTTTTTATGGCAAAACTCCACAGCCGAAGCTATTTCCTCATTATCAAAATTGCCCGCAAAAGCACGCAAGCCAAACATTTTGCCACTAAAATACACAGCATCTGCCCCAAAATGCACTGCGGTCTTTAATTTTTCCATATTGCCAGCAGGACTTAACAACTCTAGTTTCATATTTTCCCTTTTGTTAAACTATCAAATTTACAATTTTGTTTGGCACAAAGATAACTTTCTTGACACCAGCCAAAAGATTTTTTACCTTTTCGCTTTCTTTCAATTTTTCCAAAACTTCTTCTTGAGTCGCACCAAAATCTACTTCCACCAAATCTCTCATTTTTCCGTTTACTTGAACGGGCAATTTGACGACCTTTTTTGTATTGTCTTCTCGTAAAATAGGCCAACTTGACTTGCAAAGCAAGGTTGTAACACCAACGAGTTCGTTCATTTCTTCACTAAAATGTGGAGCAAAAGGATACAAAAGTTTTAAAAACTCAACAAACTCTTGCTTTGAAATATATTTGTCGTTGTAAATATTATTGACAAAAATCATAAGAGAAGAAATAGCGGTGTTAAATTTGAGATTATTTATATCGCTTGTCACTTTTGACACTATATCATTAAGAATTGACACATGCTCAGCATGTACGCCTTCAAAATTATCAATAAGTGTAGACATTCTTTCTACCCTTTCCAAAAATCTTTTGCAACCATTTATATTTGCACTTGACCATGGAGCAGAACTCTCATAGTCGGCCATAAACAAAATGTAAAGCCTTAGAATATCCGCAGAATAATCATTGATAATCTTAATAGGGTCGACAGTGTTGCCCGCACTTTTGCTCATTTTGCTACCATCTTCTGCAAGGACAAGCCCTACAGTAGAACGCTTGAGATAAGGCTCTTCGTAAGGCACAAGTCCCAAATCGTAAAGTGCCATATTCCAAAAACGAGAATATATAAGGTGGCGAGTAACATGCTCCATTCCGCCATTGTACCAATCAACCGGCCCCCAATATCTTTGTTTGGAAATATCCGCAAAGCACGTTTCATTCCTTGGGTCAACGTACCTTAAAAAATACCAACTTGACCCCGCCCATTGTGGCATAGTGTCCGTCTCTCTCTTTGCTTTTCCCCCACACTTTGGACAAGTGCAATTTACCCAGTCTTCCACTTGTGCTAGTGGAGACTCTCCATTTTTGCTTGGCCTAAACTCCTTTACTTGTGGAAGTTTTACAGGCAAATCTTTTTCAGGCACAAGCACCGTTCCGCACTTGTCGCAATAGATAATTGGGAAAGGCTCCCCCCAGTACCTTTGACGATTAAAAGCCCAATCTTTCATTTGATAATTTGTCTTTGCATGCCCGAGATTGTTCTTTTCCAAATACTCAAGCATCTCTTTCTTGGCGTCTTTTACGGACAAGCCATTTAAAAAGGCACTATTTTCTAGCGTACCATTTTCAATATCTGTGTAGGCTTCTTTTGAAATGTCTCCGCCCGCTATAACTTGATTTATCTCAATACCAAATTTTTTTGCAAAATCATAGTCTCTTGTGTCGTGTGCAGGCACAGCCATAATCGCACCCGTACCATAGCCCATCATGACATAATCGGCAACAAAAATAGGCACTTCTTCACCAGTCACAGGGTTTATGCCACTCAAGCCCTTTATTTTTACACCCGTTTTATCTTTGCTCATTTGCACCCTATCAAACTCGCTCTTTTTTTGTGCTTCCATTTGATAAGCCTTTATTTCGTCAAAATTCGTGATATGCTTTTTGTATTTTTCGAGAATTGGGTGCTCAGGGGCAACGACCATAAACGTCACACCAAAAAGTGTGTCGCACCTTGTCGTGTAGACAGTCAACTTATCTTCAATTTTGTTGCCGACTTTGACTTCGAAATTCACTTCCGCACCGACAGACTTGCCTATCCAATGTCTTGTCTCTTCTTTTACTCTTTCTGGAAAGTCGAGTTTGTCTAGTCCACTAAGAAGTCTCTCCGCGTAGTCTCTTATCCTCAAAAACCACACTTCTTTTTCTTTTTGAACAACTTGCGTCCCACACCTATCGCACACCCCGCCTTGCGACTCTTCGTTGGACAAAATGCAATCACAACTCTCACAATAATTTACATAAGCTTTTGATTTGTAGGCAAGCCCCTTTTCGTACAATTTACAAAATATCCATTGTGTCCACTTGTAAAAATTCTCGTCAGTTGTGTCAATTTCTCTATCCCAATCAAACGAAAACCCAACTCTCTTGAGCATTTTTTTGATATTTGCAACATTTGTATCCGTCGCAATACGTGGAGAGATATTGTGCTTAATTGCAAAATTCTCAGTAGGCAAGCCAAAGGCGTCCCACCCGATAGGGAAAAGTACGTTGTAGCCTTGTAGTCTCTTCATGCGAGCGACTACTTCCATAGATGAAAAAGCCTTGACATGCCCAATATGTAGCCCCACGCCAGAAGGATAAGGAAACTCTATAAGCCCATAAAATTTTGGCTTATTATCAAAATCTTTTGCCTTAAAAACGCCTTCTTTTTCCCATATATCTTGCCATTTTTGTTCTATTTTTGCATAATCCATTTTGTATTGTCCTTTTATACTTAAAAAGTATATTCACAACAGCCACACTTGTCAAATGATAGAAGAAAAGAAAGAATATCACTTGAATATCTATATAATTTTATAGTTATATTAGGTAAGAATAAGTTTAAAACATATAATTTTGCACCTATATTAATAAAGATAAATATAAATATATATATTCTATGTCTATATCAAACAACAAACAAAAAACAACTCTCTAAAAACTAAAATGAGTGGAATTTTACACCTATATTAAATAAAAGGTATAAAACTTATCGCTCCAAAAAAATTGAAAGAATATAATTTTACACCTTTATTAAATAAGAATAGATTTAAAAATTACTTGCTATATTTTTTATACACAAATCATAAATTTTTCAAGGCTTTTGGTGGTGGCCACTAAAAAGTCTTCAAAACTTTCTAGCGCCACCTTTTAACAAATGCCTTTATAAATATTTTGTATAATTTATCATGATTTATATTCACTTCCTGGTGGATAACCAAAACCAATGTCAAGTTGATCCACAATGAAATCCCAAGCAATTTTAAAGGCGTCTACAAAGGCCTTAATCACAGGTACACATGTTGATATAATTCTCAAGATAAGGTCTCCACTACCCTTGATGCCACGTACAAAGACTCTATAAATATCTTTAGAAGATGCAGTAGATTTGTCTCTAACAGTTTCCCAATTCTTTACAGTCGCATCTTGTGGTGCAATGGCAAGTGGATAATAGCCAAAGTTGAATATTTCCCAACCAAAAATTTCTAGCTTAAACTCAAAGCAATAGCAGAAAGTGAAGAAGAAACCTAACGAGCCAGTCGCCAAGAAGACAATGAAATCAGCAACATTCTTTATCTCTCCTATAACATTGAGGTAATCCATCATATCGCCAACTCTATCTCCAAGGTCGCTCATATCATTTATTGCTTTGGTAAGATCTTTTACAATGGAATCTTTATCTTTTATCAAATCTGAAAGGATACTGTCTTCTTTTGAATTATCTATAATATTCCTTATCCACTCGACTAAATCTTCCGCTGTGCTAACCACATCTTGAGTATCTTCAAGCATGCCGTTTGCCCAATCAATAGCATCGTTTACCTTCATAAAATTCATGTAGCCATTTACAAAGCCAAGCGCCGAATCGTTGTTAGGGGTCCAGATAACCGAAGAGCCTACGTAGAAGTCCCTTTCAACAAGAGGGTTAAAACCAAATGTCTTGCAAACATCTATAGCTAGACTATATACACCTGCCATAAGAGTCCCGACATCCCTTATCACTTTCTTAAACCAATTTGGTGTTGATAGGTTTATCACTGATAAAATAGCATCAGTAACACCTACCGCCATCTCCGTAAAATCATCAACAAATTGACTAATCCAAGCAGTATCCCAAGTTGCAAACATATTCTCTATTCTATCATCAGTTCCATTAAATCTAACGATAGGTTCCATGTTGAGCTGTGGCGCTGGGACAAAGCCCCAAAGTTTTTCTATCTCTTGTCTTGCATGATGCTGTGCGTAGAAGATATAGAAAGGATTTGGCAAGCCATTTATAAAGTTGCAAGCCACGTATCCATCACTGCTACTTGAACTGCCACTATTTGTATCAACTCTAAAGTAGGTCGACTCAAACGCTATACAAGTGCCAGACTCTTTTGCCTTGAGATAAATATCTCCATTGATTGAGCCACCTGTCTTGATGTTGCTTGTAAAGTTTATCTCTTTGTTGCCTGTGTAGAGCCAGAATAAGGATAGCGAGAATTTGTTGTTTGCAAAGTCGTTTTGATTTGCACCCAAGATACTGCCACTTTCTATTATTGGAGCAGTGCTACTTTCTATATAAACTTCGTTGACATACAGACAATTTGTAACATCAACATCCTTTTCCGTTTTCGTGCCCGCCAAGTATGTTGGAATCCTGTTATATTCTCCTACTATGCCCCCATTTGAAGCAGACCAAAGTGTGTCAGCCGTATTCTTTTGTACACGAGCATTGTTTGAGAGAGTGACCTTTGTTCCAACCGCATAAATTCCACCCACCTTGCCTTTTGACACGTTGTTTACAATCAATGCACCTTTAGAACTTGTACTTCCAATATTGAGAGAGCCACCTTCCATGCACACACCACCTGCAACACCTTTATCACTTAAAGCATAGTTGTAGGCAAGAGTACCATTGATGTTGACTGTCTTTGAACTAGTCGAGACATAACTACCCGTCTTAGCATCTGTTGAACCCATGGCATACACACCGCCACCGCTTTCGGTCGCGACATTTGGTCCCATGACAGTAGACTTCTCTATCTCGCCATCGGAAGACCCCGCTTGCGAGCAACCAATAACCCCATTGGAATTTAGTGTAAATGTTCCACCATGCACACACACACCGCCACCATATTTTGCATAGTTTCTTGAAATGCAATCACCAACTTTGGAGCCAAATGTCATACTGCCACTCGTCACACATACACCGCCACCATAGTTTGTCGCAATGTTGCCAACGATTTGACCAGAATACGTTATTGTGCCATTTACAAAGACACCTCCACCATTTTGAGCATCGTTGCTAAATAGTGCTTGCTTGCCCAAAGATTTGCCATTGCTGTCTTTAACTTGTGCTGTAGAAGTCCTTGTAAGTCCTGTTTTCAACAATTCGGACCATTCTGGATAGGTGTTTGCTTCCACTTCTTTTCCATCAGCATTGACATATGTAGAACCTATACCTATCGCACCCGAGTACTCGCTTGCGTCCAAAGTTCCACTTACATACAACCCACCACCATTGGCAGTTGCATGATTGCCTTGGATAAAACCACAACCCACGAGTCTGCCATTGCCGTAAATACCGCCACCATTGTTTGCAGTATTGTCAAACACTCTGGAACTTGCAGACTCAAGGCATAGAACACCTGAGCCGTCCATGTACACACCACCACCGCTTTGTGCTTTGTTGCCAGAAATTTCGCCTTTTCTTTGTTGTAAATACCCTTGACTTATATACACACCGCCACCAAAATAGGTGTCTTTTATATCCCCATTGCCTGTGATTGATGCATCGTTGACTATAAGGCCACTATCCAAGTACAAGGCGCCACCCTTTCTTGCCTTATTTCCTTTAATGGTGAATTTTTCGGAAATTGCGATATAAGAAGAAGAGCTTTTGCTTGCTAGTAAAATTCCTGTATCATTTGAACTTTTTTCAGTACTACCAAGACCTGTGATATACACAACACCGCCATCTTGAGCTTGGTTGTTTGTCATAGACCCACTTTCCAAATTCACATTACCGCAGTAAACATTACTTAAGCCATCGTCAGTTTTTTCTCCTTGCGACCCAACGTATACTACGCCACCTTTTTGAGCCTTATTCTCACTAAAGTCACAATCTTTGACAGACAAATACGAATAAGCACATACCACACCACCGCTTGTCTCAGACTCATTGCCGTTATTGGCAAAGGACACGTCGTCTATGAAAGTCTTTGTTGACGAATTTGTCTCGCCCGCAGTGCCCGCCGAAACACCATCAAGATACAAAGCACCACCGAAATCTGAACTTGAGCCATTGCCAACAAATTTAATAGTCTTTAAGCCACCATTATCACCGCCAATTATGTACAACTCGCCTTCTTTTATGCCAATTGCACCACCATTTTTTGCGTCGTTTTTGCTAAACACCACTGGGGCTTGCACCTTGACAATGCCACTTTGTACATAGAAAGCACCACCATAATTGGTACTATTATTACCACCATTGTTGTAGAAGCCTTTGTTTGCTTCAACTCTCGAAGAACCACTCGCTCCGCTTGAGTTAAAGGAGAGTTTGCTTGTATCAGTGAAAGTAAACTCAAGTTCTCTACTTCCTCTATCTATATACAACCCGCCACCATAGCCTTTATAGGCAGAGTTGTAAGAGAACGCATTATCTCTAAGCGTTATCTTCGAGCCGTCAAGATAAATTCCGCCACCTTTGTAAACATTTTCCTTTTCATTTGTAGAAGTGAAATCAGTTGTCTTGTCCGTCGCGAGAGCAGAATTGTAGGCAAAATAGGTCTCAACAATCTTGTTTTCTTGCCCAGCACTATTAGAAGCGTTTAGTTCGCTTATATAAATTCCGCCACCTTTTGGAGCAACACCATTTTGGATTATAGAGTTTTCAATAGAAAGTGCTCCGCCCTTGACATAAATATTTCCGCCACTTACGCCCGCGTAGTTGGAATAAGAATTCCTCGAACTTGTACTCCCACCATAGCCAATTTTTGTATTTTTGATAGATAAATCAGTATTTGAGAATATCGCACCACCATTTTCTTCCGCCACGTTGCCGTATATCTTTAGTTCTTCAAAAGCCTCTGGCTCTATTTTTATAGAAGAAGCATTTGTTTGTGACCTAGCTACATAAATACCGCCACCTTCACCACTTGTACCATTATTATCTTTGTAGGTCGCGACATTCTTGGTAATATACCCCGACTTCAAAGTTAAACTTGAAGCCCCTTCTACGTAAATTCCGCCACCAAGCCTTGCCGAGTTGTTTTGTACACGAGCAATGGTGGTATCTTCGCTATCACCCAAGGCAACACTAGTAGAAGAAGTTGTGGAACTGTCTTTTAGATAACTAACTGCCGTCACCTCTGTGTCGTCTTTTATGGAATATCTTTCCATAACATATTCTCCGCCGTTAGAAGAACTACCCGTTGTGCCACCGCCGATATAAACACCACCACCCAAACCATATTCTCTATTTACACCTTCCGTAATTGCACTTGCCGTATTACCTGAAATGTTACCCATTGCATGCTCAAAGGTTGCACCCAAAACGTACACGCCACCGCCATTGTTTGCACTGTTTCCTGATATTGTGCCACCATTTAGATTTACAGTAGTCAAGGTTGCATACATGCCACCACCCAAGATAGCACTATTGCTCTTAACAGTAGCGCCCCTGTTGATGTTGAGACTTTCACCTACTACATATATCCCGCCACCTTTTTGGGTTGCTATGTTGTTGGAGACGCTTGCTTCTCCGCCAATATTTGTAGTGCATTGATCCAAATAAAGTCCCGCACCATAATACGCTGTATTTTTACTATCTTCGCCATTACCACCAATCACCGTATCGCCTGTAATATACAACTCGCCATCTTTTACATACACGCCACCGCCAAGCGAACTTGTTCCGTCTGTCTTTGCCAAATTAATCTCCGCTTTATTTCCAGCAATCACTGCGCCATTCAAAGTCACAAGGCTATCATTGCCCGTCGCATAAATACCGCCACCATTCTCAGCTGTGTTGCCTGTAATTTGAGCCCCATTTGCAACAAGTGTAGAGTTGTCAATATACACACCACCACCATTGTAAGACTTTACACCAACTTCCGCTTTACAGTTGCTTATAACGACACCTTTATCCAAAGTACACGTTGTGTCTATGCTAACACTAGACACGTACAAGCCTGCACCGAGCACCGTAGTCTTGACATCTTCGCCAACACTCAACTTGCTTCCGTCAATTGTTATTTTACTTAGGTTAAGTGTTCCGTCTTCAAAAGCGATACCGCCACCTTTTTGGGCTGAACAAGCAGAAATCGTGACATTGCTCAAACTCATATTGCCCGTTGCATAAATACCGCCACCCAATTTTGCATTGCTATTTTCTATCTTATTGCTTGTAATATCGCCACTAAAATTTATGTCGGTGTTGCTTACATACATCGTTCCGCCTTTGCCTGTTGCCAAATTGTCTTTAAAGGAAGAATTCTCAAAAGTAATAGTCTTGCCATCTACGACGTAAAGTGCACCACCACTCTTGGCTATGTTGTTTGCAAACTCGGTGTTGCTAAACTCTATTTGTGAAACGTCACCTGTCGAGGCTTTGGACTTACTCACAAGATACAAAGCACCACCAAAATTATAAGCTGTGTTTGCTTCAAACTTTGCACCATTTGCTCTAAGGTCGCCTGAGACATAGTATATCGTACCATTGTCCACTTTGTTATTCTTGAAGGTTGTGTAGCCACCCTCGCTAGCAGTTATACTTAGTGTACCACCCGCCATATACACCACACCATTCCTTGCCGTACAATTGTTTATCTGTGTCCCCGTTGCAGTGCTGGAATCTATCTCTAGTGTTCCATCTGTCATATACACTACGCCACCATCTGCACTGCTGTGGAAATCTTTTATCGTAACGTCTTGCAATGTCAACGAGCCTTGTTTTATAGAGAACACATTGAAGTACGACTCTCCGCTTGTTGTCTCTGTTGGAGCGATTTCAATATTTCTAAATGACATAGTTGGAGCACCGCTATCGTTATCTAGTGTAATAAGATTGCCCGCAAATGGAGTAAGATACAAGGTATTTCTATCATCGGTCTTTTCTTCTACCGTTACATCTTCATCTCCGCGTTCTATGTTTCCAGAAGCAAATTGAATATTAACTCCGCCTGTTATCGTAAGATTTTTTGCGTCCGCGACCACGTCACTTCCGACATAATTTATCAAGTATATTGTGGCACTACGTAAAGCATAAAGTTCCGTTTCTGGTCTTACGCTGTATATTGCATTTTCCAACACATCAAAGAATTTTCTATAATTGCTACTATCAAACAATACCGCATAATTGGCTTGACATACAACAATATCGTGGTCATCTACGGACAAAATAGAAATTTTACCGTCTACACCATAGGCTCTAAACAATTCTGCGTCGATAGCATAGTACACTTCTAGCCCTGTTATTTCTTGCGAATACTTTGCAACAACTCTTTTATAATCTGTAGAACTAAATTCCCCACGAATTGTTATCTTTTTCTCGCTGGTGATAAAATCTGGGTTGTATTTGCCGTCTACATAAACAATACTCTTGTTTGCCAAATAAATGCCATCTTGCAAATCTAGATTACTTGACAATTTTTGCAATTCACCCTTTACAACACCTTCTCCTAGGATAAAGTTGTTTTTATCATTGTTTACATACACGCCATTGCCGTTGCCCTTGTCTGCTTTGTTGCCTTGAAGGGTAGCGTTGACTATCCTTATCGTGCCACTAGCATAGACGTCCGTCCCATCGTCCAACGTATCTACAACTACATTTTCTTGATAAATAGCCCCACCATTGCCATTTGCGGAAATGTTATTCTTTATATTTAGTTGTCCATTTTTGCCATTTAAGACGAGAGAAGAAGATTTGTCTACATAAATTGCACCACCATTGCCACTTGCACGGTTTTGCGAAATCGTACCGCCATAGAAGTATGATGTTGAGTCGTTGAGATACAACGCCCCGCCTTCTTCTGCCATTAGCATGCCTGCACCTAATATTTTGCCAGAACTCATAACAAACTCTACACCATATAAGTACAGTTGACCACCCGTTCTTGCCTTTATTTCAGTTTCCGACGTATTGCCTGTCATGGTTGCCACGTTGGAAGAGATATCGCCCGACAAGAATTTTATCTTAGCACCATATGTTGTAATCGTTTCGCCACTCTCATTGCTCTTTATTGAGCCATAAACTTTGCCCGAAGAAGTGTTTCTTGCAGTCACCGCAAAAATTCCGCCACCAACCTTTGCCGAATTGTTGTAAATAATTGCACCATCGATAATAAGCGAGTCTTCACCTGAGGCTCCATTATCTTCTAGGTAAACACCACCACCATAGTTTGAGGCTTTATTGTTGTCTTGAATTCTCACAGCACCAAAAGTAATTGGCTTTGCATCTTTTTTATTTAGTTTTGTGATATAGATAGCTCCGCCATCGTTTGAGGCAGTATTCTTAGAAATCGTCCCGCCAGTCAACACAATGCCATCGCCGTCGACATAAATTGCACCACCATTTGTTGCGTTATTTTGAGTAATTGAACCATCTTTTAATGTAAATTTACCCAACCTTGCCACATAAATTGCTCCGCCATTTTCTATAGCACTATTTTGAATAATTGTACCACTCTTGATTGTAGCTATAGAGTTATCACTTACATATATTGCGCCACCATTTTGCGCTGAGTTGCCACTCAAGGTTGCTCCGTCAATAGTCAAAGTGCCAAGATTGTAGACTACACCACCATCGCTTTGAGTGTGTTCGCTTGTAAAGGCGGACTGAGAGCCCAAGGTCAAGGTGCCGTCATTCTTTATAAGCCCCCTTTTGCTATTTTCGCCACCCACCAAAGTTAGGCAAGGACTAACCACCTTATTAAATTTATTATATACATCGTCAAATCTATCCCCATCTGCACCAAGATACACTTCGTATTGAGTGCCAATGTTGAACATATAGTCATTTTTAAAGGAACTACCCCTTTCAAAATTGACATTATAAATTGATGAAATAGTAATTTTGTTAACCTTTATATCGCCAACTGTTTCTTGTGTAATATTGATGGTATCGTTTATTTCATAATGTACGTCGTCAATATTTACAACAATAAGGTATCCGTTGTTGCCCACTGCATTGCTATATTTCGCAAGGCTGTTAATGGCTTCTTGCAACTCGTTGAAAGCGCCAACGACTTTTGGCTCTTCACCATTTTCTCTCTTGTATGCAAATACCCTAAAAGATTGCCTTACAAGAATGATATAACTTGCATTGCCTTCGATTTTTGTATCAAAAATCATTTCACTTTCTAGAGGAATATCAAAATATTTTTCTTCAAGATATTTTTTTGCACCATCAAGGCTATTGAATTTTGCAACTTTATCTCCATAAGACTTGTTGGTGGTTTCGTTGCCTATTTTTATTTTAAGATAAGCAGACCCGACAACTCTTCCAAAAACGTCTTCGTCATTATTTCCCGTACCTAGATAAGTCAAAATATAACTTTCTTTATCAAACAAGAAGATTTGGTCGTATATTTCATCTATATCACCCGAAATCACCACTCCGTTGCTGTCCGTCGTCTTGCCTTTTATAAGTATCGAGCCACCCCTTTCGTCTGCACTATTTGGAGTGTTCTTTATTCTGTTTTTACCTTTAAAAGTTAGTTTTCCCGAATTGAAGGCTACACCATATCCATCTAAACCACTTGATGTATTATCGACTATGGTACAAGCGTTTAATTCAACTATTACACCGTCTACATAAATTGCACCGCCGACACCCGTTGTAGCATTGTTGCCTTTCATGATAAGGTCTATCAAATACGCTTTGCCACCATTTAGACTCAAGGCTCCACCATTGCCATTTGCTTTGTTGTTGCCCAAGTGTGCATTAGGTTTTTCACCTGCGGTAGAATTGTACATCAAAATACCTTGTTTTAAGTAAAGGGCACCGCCATCGACACCTGCACTGTTGTCCACAATTATCGTGTCTATAAGTTCCACTATACTTGTTGTATCTATGTACATGGCACCGCCATAAGTGGAAGCTGTGTTGCCACTTATCTTGGTATCGACTCCGCTTGCTTTAAACGACGCACTCTTCGATAGATACACACCTGCACCATTATCTGCATAGTTGCCTGCCAATTGAGATTTTGATTTAAACTCAATTGTTCCACTAGAGATATAAAGTCCGCCACCGTTTTGTGCTTTACTTTCGCTACCTAGACCATTGCCACTTATCTCGCAGTTGTCTAATACACTTGTCTTTACACTTGCAAAATAGCCACCTGCACCATTGTTTGCAAAGTTGTTCTTTATATATGCTTTGTATAAGTCAACCGAGCCTTGCTCTGCCACATACAAGCCACCACCCACGTCTGCCGAGTTGTTTAACAACTCAATAGAAACGGAAGTACCTTGCTCTTTTGTACCAAGTTTACCACTTGCAATATATATTCCGCCACCAAAATTTTCCGCTGTGTTGTAGGACACTTTGACAGAAGAAACATCATAGTTTACATTGTCTCTTGAAGATGCAATAAGATACAAGCCACCGCCATTGAAGGCTTCGTTCCTTTCTATCTTTGCGCCATTTCTAAAGGTCAACGTTGCATTTTGTCCAATGTACACACCACCACCAAGACCACCCGCTGACCCACTTGTTTTAGTCGCTTTGTTGTAAGAAATTGTAGCACTCTTTTCAATGACGACTTCGCCATCTTCCGCGTAAACGCCACCACCGTTTTGAGAACTGTTGCCATGTCCGTCACTACCGATGTTGCCACCTTGCATACTAAATAAGCCCTTTGTCATGTACACAGCACCACCTTTAGAGGTTGAAGTATTGTCTTTGATTGCGCCAGAGACCATATTTACCGTTCCGCCATCGATGAAGAAGGCTCCACCACAATTGGAATTGTTTACTCTAAAGGTTGATTTTTGACCGACTTTATCATAAGTTTCCACTAGTGTCCCCGCAACAGCTGAGGCAGAGTTGTTTCTCAAAGTGACGTTTTGATAAATATCTACTTGACCCGTTGCCCCCACATACATAATGGAAGCACTGCCCGAAGTTTCCTTTGAGTTGCCGTCTATATCAAGAGCGGTCGTCTTGCCGTTATTTAAAGATAATCTCCCATAGACAACAAACATATAGCCCACGTAGTCTGCGTCTCTTTTTATCACGATTTCATCGCCAGAGATTCCTTCTTCTTTTTGGATAACTATCTTTATATATTTTCCGTTTGGAATATAAATAGCTTCTGAAATAATTTGAGTTTTCATCACTGCAAGAAGTGAATTTGTGTTGCAATTTAGTGTTGCTTCCTTCAAACTTGGATAATTTGTCAATCTCTTTCCGCTCAAACCTATCGTTCCGTCATATTCCGCAACTGTAGCAAGAACAGCATATATAGAAGTCCATTCTTGAGAGAAGGCCGTCTCGTCGGCATAGAATTTGTTTGGATTTGCATAAATACTCTTGCTAAATTCCGCCACCTTTATTTTATCATAATCTTTAATAGTTTCAAATTTTGGACTATAAAGTTTTATTTGATTTTCTTTTGTTGCTTGACCATTAAAGTTGATTATTGAGCCTTCACTTAGATAAACAAAAGTATCTTCTCGTCTAATCTTCGTTTTATTTGTTATTGTAAAAGCATCTGCCTTGCAATTTTCAGCCAAATACACACCCATTGTCTTGTTTTCTTTGTTGGAATTGTTTGTCACAATCGACACGTTGTCCAAAATCAATGTAGCATTTGCCCCAACATAAATTGCACCACCTAGCATGCCCACATCTCTCCCGTTTGAAGCAAAGTCCGCTTTAACAATATTTAATAATCTATCTACATACAACGCTCCGCCACTAACGTCAGCCGAGTTGCTCTCAAATTTTGTCTCCCCGCTCACAACGATGTCGGAATCCATGTTTGTAGTGTTCTTTCCCGCATACAATCCGCCACCGCTTGTGGTTGCCTTGTTGTTTGAAATTGTAGCACCTTGAATATTTAATTTGCCACTTTCAAAGTATATACCGCCACCGTTGTATTCCTTACTTTCAGTAAAGCCGACAATAACTTTTGAACTGTTGTTTGTAATTAAAACTTTTCTTAAGTCGACATTTGCCTTGTCTTTAATGTACATTCCACCACCTTGCATAGCGGAGTTGTAGGAAATATTGCTTTCGACCAACGAACTTGATTTGACTATCCCAAACCTTACAAAGAGACCACCGCCCAACTTTGCTTCGTTCGAATTAACAATTGCTCCAAAGAGATTAATTGCGCCTTTGTCACTATATATACCACCACCATACTCGGCAGAATTGCCTACTACTCCAGCACCTTCAAGCATGTCCGTCAAATTTAATTCGCCATTTTCCACATACACACCGCCACCATATTGAGCGGAGTTGTTAGAAACCAAAGTGTCCCCCGACAATATAAGAGTGCCTTTTTCAAGATAAATGCCACCACCAAAGGTGTTTGATATTTTGTCTAGACTACTATTGCCGTCTTTAATTTGTCCCGAATAAATTGTACTTTCAAGCAAAGAGGCAATATATATGTTGGCACCTAAAGGACTGCTGTTGTTTGAAATCGTGCCACCTTCCATATACAATTTTGCATTTTCATCAATGTAAATCGCACCACCCTTGCTTGTCGCACTGTTGCCTGCATTGACTTGCATATTTGGAGTTGGGTCACTGCCACCAATTGTGCCCGACGACAAGATAAGTGTGCCCTTTTCTACATAAATAGCACCACCGACAGAAGACGAGTTGTTGGTAAGCACCACGTCGTCGCCATTTACTACAAAAGTACCCTTTTCTACGTAAATAGCACCACCCTTGCTTGTTGCACTATTGCCAAACAAGTTGCCCGACTCTAAAGTAGAAGACGAAATTGCATCAACTAGTGTCGACGAAACAAATATCGCTCCGCCCCTTGATTGTGCTTGATTGTTAAAGATATTTGTCTCAAGCGTAGAACTTTCTACAACGACCTTCCCGCTTCCCGTTACATAAATCGCGCCACCATCTTCAGTCGCAATATTGTTTGAGATTGTGCCACTTTCTATAACAAGTTTTGAATTTTCCAAATAGAAAGCACCACCAAAGCCCGCTTTGTTTGCATTTATTGTTCCGCCAGCAAGAATAACATTTGCATTTCTTTGTGCATTTACAAAAGCGCCCATTGTGTCGCTTGTTGCCTTTATACTCTCTGCGACAAAGTTCTCTCCAAGAGTGAGTTCGCCCCTTACTAGAGATATTGCACTTGTCTTTCTTTCAAGCACAGAAGTCATCTCAAGTTGCAATTCCTTTATGCCGTCAATATTTTCTTTCGTGCCAAGTTTTACGTCAAAGGCTTCTATAGTAAAGGCAAAATCATTTGCCAAAGTGTTTTCTATTTGTATAGAAATCTTCTCTTTTTGGTTGAATAGTTTGTAGGCTTCTTCATCAGTTGCATCTACTTGCCTTAAGCCCCCAACAATCGTGATATTTTTGTCAATTGTTATTGTTCTATCCACCACAAGATCCGTCTTTACTACAATAATTTGCCCATGTTGTGCTTGAGAAATTGCATCTTCGAGTTTGTCAAAATATCCAAGGAGTTCTTCCCCGTCGAGAAGTTCTATTCTATCATAAACAACGATATGATAACTAAAGTACTTTTCTCTCTTTGTTATGTCAGATAAATTACACAAGACCATATAGAAAGACACGTCAGTATAAATTGTCCCGCAATCCGCACTATTGCCCGGCACTATTCCTGTGTTGTTTATAACGGCATCAAACCCGCTTGTAGAATAAACATATGCTTCTGTTAATGCTTTTGCACCATAGAAACTTGTAAATTCGCCCACCTTTGTCGTAGAATTATACAAATATCCCAATTGAGACATTTTTCTTGGCAAAATAACTTTTTGTATACCTGTTCCCATAAAGGCATACTTGCCTACACTCGTAACAGCAGTCAAATCGACAACCCCTGTAAGTTTCTCGCAACCTTTAAACGCACTGTCGCCTATTGTCGCCACACTTGACAAGTCTATTGCGTCGTTGCCCGTTCCACGAAGCATAGTAAGACCACTACAATCTATAAAGGCTTCGTTGCCTATCGAAGATATACCACTTGTGTATTCAACTTTTTCAAGAGTATTTAGCCCTGCAAACGAATTATCCAAAATGTCTTGCGAATTATCAGCGATAACTATAACTGTTTTAAGCAAAATAGTGCTATCTTCAAACATATCTTTTAAAGGTTTAAAGTTTGTTGCACTTTCGCCTATAAATGGCAAGGTTAAATTTTCTAAGCCCTTTACATATGCAAAGGCACCACTTTCGATAGTTCCAAGTCTTGACAAATCGAGAGTTGTTATATCTAGGTCATACAAAGCATAGCGTTTTATGCCAGCCACCGACTTTGTGCCACCCTTTTGCAAGGTAACTGTCCCGCCAATTGTTGTCTCACTTGCACTATTTTTCTTTAGCAAAGCAACTAGCATGCCTTCAACTGTATAAACATTGCCTTCTTTATCAATATCAAATTTGTTTGCACTTTCGTCAAAAGTTATATTGCTAAGAGTCGACGACGCAAATGCACCATCTTTATACTCAGCCTTTTGTGGCAAGAAAAGTAACTCTTGCAAGGAAGAAATATCTTTAAAGGCAAAAGAGTCTACTTCTTGCAACTCAGAAACATACTTAAAGTCGATAGATTTTGTAGACGTAGAAGATAGAGCACCTATTTTTACGACATTCTTTCCTTTCATAAACACGCCATTGTTTTCTATTATTTGATATTGTGGAAGAGTTATATTTTCTTCGCTACTATTTATGCCTTTTAATATTACCCCTGTGCCATAATCTTCGTAAGCAAAGTCAAATGGGTTTGTATAGTATCCCCACACAGCATACAAAGTAGTTGTAGTTGCAAAGGCAACCTTGTATTCCTTGCCTATTGCATATTCTGGCTCAGTGGCATCTTTATCTAAAGCCCAGCCCATAAAGTAAGCAAATTTATTGTTTGTTTTATCTACAATACCCCAAGTCTCGCCATACATATCGGTAAAGATTATTTGTTCTTCAGAGCCAACTCTCTTTATCGCGGTTGTTTTTGAGCCACTTGACACAATGTCCGTTGTGCTTGCAAAAGCAATATTATAGGTTGTATTCAAATCATAAGTAACTTGATATACTTCACTTAAAATTGCATAGACTTTGATAGTCTCCTTGCCTGTCACGTCTTGATATTTTGCAAAAGTTGATAAAACGGAAGGTGTAAGTGCAACCTTTGAACCTAATGTAAAGTCAAAACCTACACAATCATTGCTTGCAGACCAGCCATAGATTATCTTGTCACTTAATTTGTTTGTATAGAACTCTACTTGATTGTCGTCGTCATAATCAGAATAGGTATTTTTGCCGTCTATCTTTGTAGATTTTACTTGTGTGGCATATTCTTCATACGAATTATTTTCTACAACGAATTCAAAAGTATAGCGTATTGCCTTCCAACCTACATAGAAAGTACGCTCTTCTTCCACGCCCGTTAAATCAATCTCCACGCCAGCATACGTCAAATCGTAAGCCTTGTCTTCAATGTTAGGAGTTGTGCTCAAAAGCCCCGGCACGAAGCCTGCGTAGGTAAGTTGTGAAGAAATATTGTCAATTGAAACAATTGCCTTGCCTTGAGCATTTGCATTTATCAATGCATAACTCTCTGTGCCATTGTTGGCATAAATCTTGACGTATTTATTGCCCATAACTGCATACAAATTGATAGTGCCATTGTCTACTTCTATCAAATTGCTTACCGTTGCACCGTCGACATAATTGACGTTGCTTGCATTTTGATTTTTAAGAGCCCAGCCAAGTAGATATGTAGACTCGGAATAACTAGACCCCATATCAGCAAATTTTGCTAAGGCAAACTCTTGCCCATAGGTTGCTTGTTGTGTGTAAATTTTTTCGTTTTCAAAATAGAAATCAATAGAATAAGTTATTGGTGACCAAACAGCATAAAGCACAACATCTCCACTCTTTGCCAAATTTCTAACCCTTGCACCAAGGGAGATTATCTTGCTTGTATCTTTTGCCGTTGCATCTTTGTCAAGGCTCCAACCGACTTGCTTGTAACCACGAAGAGTGTATGTCGCGTTAGACACGTCAAAATCTTGGTCGTATGTTGCAGTTTGGCTCTCTATTTCGCCAAAAGCGTTGGAACTATTTGGCGCATATTTTACGACATAACTATTTGCTTGCCAAATGCAATAAAGTGTCGTGTCGATAAGATTTAGAACAGGCTCTTTTACGTCAAAAGTCTTTTCTCCCAAGTCATCTCTATTATATCCCATAAGAGTGTAGCCATCTTTTACAAACTCTTCTTCGCTTGGCAAAGTAAAGTACTCGTCAAAATATGCAGTGTACGTTTTGCTCGCCATAATTTCCGCGTTGTACACAATTGTTATATTATATTCGTCTCCTTGCCATACACAATAAAGAGTGACGTCTTTGTTGTCCATTGTGAAAGTACTTTCGTCTATCAATTTATTTTTGTCGGCTATTGGAGAGTTGCCAAATCCCAAGAGAGTGTATTTATCCCTTGATAGAGCACCTTTCACTCTTGCTAGGACGTCTTTATCAGAAGAAGTTTCGCTTGCAAACACTTTTAAGGTAAGCACTCTATTTTCTTCATCAAAACTTTCTCCGTTTGCAAGAGTAATATTTACATTCGCTTTTGTATCGCTTGGAGAGTTGGAATCTCCCAATACAACTTTCAAATAATGATACTCGTCGCTGTAATTTGCATAGACGTAGAAATCACAATAAGGCATAGCCAAATCTTCCAAGTTGTCAATTAACACCTTTGAGCCATCTTCAAGTTTGCTCCAGCCTGTAAAGTCTTTGTTTTCTTTTGTTACTTTTATTTTTCCAAAGATGTTGAATAGGTCTGTACCAAGTGGCACGTCAACAAAAGTTACATACTCTTCACTATCCGTATAGGTGTAAGGGATAGTACTATCAATCTCAAAATCTCCACCTTCCTTGTACACGACCAAGTCAAATTTTGCTTCCGAAATATACAAGTCTTGTCCGTCTTGTCTTAAGCGATATTTTGCCTTGGCTGTTTCTTCCAAAGAGAAATTGTCTAGATAAATACTGTCTGCAAAAGTGACGACTTTTCTCCATATTGGGTCAGTTGGATAGTTTTCTGTCACCCCATCTTTTGTGACACTAATAGGTTTAAGAGTTATCACATTTTTGTTTGTAGCATCAATAGTGTCAACATTTATAAACGCACCATTAGACAAAAGCACCAAGGAAGATACGTTATAATTACCCGACACCACCATTTTCCCTAAAACAGTACTGTTGAGTGCACCTATTAATATCGTCCCATTTAAGACGCTTCCGCCACTAACTTTAAGTGTTCCATATTGGCTTGTTGCAATATTTGTGCCATTGGTTGATACGTCATTTGTTGTTTTGTTGGAGTCAATTGTACCGCCACCGACAATAAATGTTCCCCTAAACACGTACACACCACCGCCATAGGTTGCAGTGTTGCCACTTATTTGCCCGTTTGCCAACTTGACGCCTTGGCTAGAATTGTTTGAAGAATTGCTCCCCACGCAAATTGCACCGCCATAGGTTGCATTGTTGCCCGTCAAACTTCCGCCATCAATAAGCAAATTGTATTCCGAGTTGCCTACCGAAACGCCAAGCAAATAGATAGCACCGCCATTGACCGCATAATTTTCACTAAAAGTACAATTTGTGAGTGTCGCAAGTCCGGTATCAAGGCCCACATACAAAGCACCGCCCGCACCACCTTGAGAACCATTTTGGTTGAATTGAGAACTTGTAATATTCAGCACTTGCTTGCTTTCAAAGCCTATCGCCCCGCCACCGATAGAAGAAGTGTTGCCAATAAAGGTTGCATTTTCTATTTGTGCGACGCCTTCGCCTACATACAAAGCCCCACCCAATTTAGAAGACGAGTTGTTTGTAAACTTTGCACCTTTTATACTCAACGTACCCAAAGAGCATATTGCACCACCACTTGATTGAGAGAAGTTCTTTTCAAAAGTTGCGTTCTCCAAATACAAGGAACCAAGGGAGTTGATACCCGCACCCGAAGAAATAGACGAGTTGTTGTAAATATATACGCCATCTTTCAAGGTTAAAGTGCCCGCTTCTTCGACGTTAATAGCCCCATATGTCGTGACGGAGATATTCCCGTCGCCCGAAGTAATGGTAAGACGTTTTTTATTCGTGACTTCAAACGTAACTTTTGAAGCAATATTTAGCATGTAACCATTGAATGATTGCCCCCTAATCAATTTTACATCTGTTGCAACATAAACAGTGACGTCGGTTACAAAATTGATAGTTTCATTTATCTCAATTTCACTTGCACAAATGTAGAGTTCATCTCTTGGAACAAGGCTTTGCACCGCTGTGACAAGACTATCATAATACACCCTGCGACCAGTTTGTCCTTCTACAGAAGATGGCTTTTGGATATATGCTACCGTCTCAAGCCACACACATTGCAAATGCATAGATGTAATACTATGAATTGGGATAGAAGTATTGTCATCGTTGTACATTATGCTTAGACCTTCGTTGTATCTAGGCGCTTCACCTGTAAAGAAGCCCACCAAAGCATAATTTTGTCGTGTGAAAAGGCTTAACAAGTCATAAATACTCACGTACATATTCTTTTGACTGCAAGTAACTTTTGCTGTTTGAGTTGTTTCGTTATACTCTACCTTATATTTGCTATCAAGAGACCCACTTATAAAGTTTACATCCTCGCTATTTGCATGGATATTAATTTCTACTTCAATATCTTTAAATACGCTGGTGAGAACGATTGTCTTTTCTTCCGTCTTGTCTATTTTGCTAAACAACTCTTGTCCCGTAATCGTTGTCCCGTCACTTAAAGCATAGGTACTATTGTAAATTTTCTTTAAACTAAATTCGCCCGCCTCGAAAATAATACCCGTTTTAATTGTTGAAGTACCACTTAAATAACTTAATTCATACCCATCAAAAATTTCGTATTTTTTCGAACTAGACGTCGTCTCAATTTTACTATTAAACTCTAAGTTATAACTATCTTCAACAACCCCGTTATTTGTATCTTTTTGTATAATTACTTTGTAAGATATTGGGTCCCATTGTGCTTCGAGAGTAATGACGTAAACAGGCAAGGACGACTCGCTATCGTACTCTTCCTTTGATTCTTTATCAATAAATATTTCGCTTAAAATATACCCCGCCTTTTCGCCTTTAATGTCTTTTAAGAAACCAAGCGACTTCAATTCTCTAAGATTGTCAACAACGATTATGCCGTCACCTTCAACCGTCGTACTATTATAAGTAATCATTCCGCCACCAGCAGAAATATTTATAACTTTGGCGTATTCGGTGATTATAATCCAAGCATCATTGTTTTTAATTTCTTTGTGCAAGCAATAAGAGGCAAGGTCGGAACTCACATAATGAGAAAGTTTCTCGTCACTTGTCACAAGTTTGAAGCATTTAAAGTTGTCATTTAAATATGTTTTATCAAGTATTTTTGCAACATTTGTGTTGTTTATAGACTTTGTTGCATCGTTTGGATCAAAGTAACCAAAGTATATGTTGATTTTGTCTTTTGGTGTCAATAGACCCTTTACATCAATATAGGCATATTGATTGAGATAAATTCTACTTATATATGCCGAACCAGCAAGCAGGATACTGCTCTCGTTGTCTGTCGCATCTTTCAATTCCTTTACATATACGGTTGCCAAAATATCACAGGAGACGACTTCCAATCTTGCTGTCGCATCGATGTATATTTCGTATTTTCCTTCAGTAAAGTGCTCCGCGTCGACACTGCCAACAACAGTATTGCCGGTTACAGTCAAATATGATGAGTTATTAAGATAAATATCAATTCCGTCATAAGCATCTACACCGTCTTTATTTTTTCTTGTAGACGAAACAATATTATTTGAAATTGTGCCATGACTAAACGTCAAAGGTGTACTTGAGGAGATAAACACACCACCGCCAAAACCACCTTCCGCAATGTTGTTCTTTATTTCAGCAGTTTCATCATATATTGACATAGTTGAAGTGTCAGCGACATACACGCCACCACCAGAAATCTTTGACGTGTTGTTTTCTATCTTTGCATTTTTGTAAAGATTAAGAGTTGACGCACCCGCCAAATAGACAGCACCGCCAGATGACGCAGTGTTGTGGTCTAGCGTGGCATACAAATTCAATTCACTATCTTTTAAATATACTGCACCACCGCTTGTTGAGGTGACGACGTCGCCCTTTGAACTAACTAAAGCAGTATTGTTGCTTATCGTTCCTTGCATAATGGACAATGTGGAATGTTTGCCATAGAACACACCACCCAACTTGGAACTATTGTCCGTAAATGAACCATTTTGTACAGAAAGTCTAGCATACTCTAGAGCCACCACACCGCCATAACTTGCCGTATTCTTATTAAACGTACCACTTACTATATCAAGAGAAGCAAGGGAGCTCTCGGTTCCACGCACATAAATCGCACCACCATAGCCAATGCCGTTTTGGTTGTTGGAAGTAAAGGTTGCACCCTTAATTGTCAAAGAGCAACCATCAACAAAGATTGCACCACCCATACTGTTTGTAGGGTTCGCGTCTTCTTGATAGGTAGAAGTCAATGAGTTCTCTTTAAAGGCAACATTGCCAAGGGACAAATCAGTCTTTGTGTAAATAGCACCGCCACAATTTGCACTATTGTTTACAAATTGTAATCTATCGCCCAATTCGAGTGTCCCGTTGCTATAGACCGCTTCTTTTTCAAGTTTCCCAGCATCATTGTAAGTAGCAGAACTTACAAGTTGGAAATCGGAATAAATTGCACCTCCGCTTTGAGTCGCAGTATTTGAAGTGAAAATCACTTGCCCCGAGATACTCAACGTCCCAAGTGAATAAATTGCACCACCATTTTGTGCCTTATTGCTTGCAAAATTGACGACTTTGTCCGAACCTGCAATTGTGACGACACCAAAGGCTTCAACGTAAATCGCACCGCCGTTCCCAGTTGCTTCGTTATTTGACAAATAGCCCGAATTGCCCGAAGAATAGGCATTTGTTATATATACTTCCGCATATTGTGCCACGTAAACACCAGCACCGTTCAACGCTTTGTTGTCATGAATGTATGCACCATTAAGTGTAAGTTTGCCTTCGTTTGTTATCGCACCACCAAAGTTAGCATCTATTCTAGGGTTAGAAGCATCAATTCCCGTCACTTCCATTGCTTGACCTAAAGTTAAGGCTCCACTTGTCGAGACTTCTATTGCACTATTGCTTCTTTTCACAACAGGGGAAGAAAGGTCGGTTATTGTGATATTTTTCCCGTCAAGCCCCATGGACACGTCGCTATTTATTACAAACATTGACTTGTTCACATCAAAACTTGAAGAGTAGGTCAGCACAAAGTCTTTGTTCCCTTCGCCCACAATGGTTGTCTTTTTGTTGATTTCAATGGTCTCGTCTAAATAAATAATGTTCGTTGACTTGCCATTATAAGAAGAAATGACCAACTTGCCGTCGACCTTAGACTCGTCCGTTATCTCCATAAAGACCAAGGTATATCCTTCGGCATAGCACATATCAAATCTTGTCTGGTCGTTGTTTATGTCGTTAATTGCTTCTTCTAAGGTCTTGTAATATCTATTTATCATGCCCGTTTGAGTCTTGACGACGTCTTTTACGTAGAACGACGCCTTTTCCCACACTGCTACAAAAGTTTCGCCCGTGAGAGCCGTTGTCGCAATGTCATAAGTCTCTCCAAGATTATACAACGTATTTTCGTCGCCTTGACGCTTAAAGCCCGCCAAGACGTAGCCTTTTTTGTAGAAGACTCTTTCTTCTTGGTCAATGGTAGACACGACACTTGTTGGGAGAGTAATGGTGCTACCCACATAACTTTTAACTGTAAACTCGCCATTATTATCGTCGATATTTGTAAATTTAATATCTACGCTATTCCTTTTCATATAAAGGACAATGTTTATTGTATAAGGCTCGTTGGTGCAAATTGCATACTTGTTGGAGAAATCTAGTTTGAATTCTCCACCAAGTTCGAAGCCTGTTTTGCCGTTTATTTCAATATGGTCAAATTGGAAGCCATCTGGGATATATTTGTATCTCTTTTGATACGTATCGCCATCTATTGTAACTTCCTTCAATTCTCCTTTTTCAAGAGAATTTTTGTACTCTCCAGAATAAGTATCTAGGTCAAGTACAATATAACTTCTATAATCTCCATTTATCGTTTGCTCGATTATATATTGTTGATTGCCAACTGTGTAATAATCTTTGCCCAACTTGTTATCGTATGAGATTGTGTATGTTTGCCCATCGGTGTGCTTGATTTCGTTTGTAGAAATCTTAGTAATATCAAAATATTGTACATATTCAAAGGAATTAAGAATTTCTTTTGTGACGAAGTTATACACCGAACCATAATTTTCGACGCTATTTAAACTATTCAAATTGGAGTCTCTTAAAATAACATTACCAATAGAATAATATTTAATTTGTTCAAAATTATCGTATTTTGTGTCATAACTATAAGTGATATTGTAGGTCTTTGGTTTCCAAATTGCATACAAATAAATATCATGTGCTGGATATTTTGCGTCATTACCTAAAAATTTCTTTATATTTGTTTCGTTAAAGGTGTAGAAAGATCTAGCTTCGCCATCTACAGCTTTCCCATCTAAATAATTATAGACTTCAAAATTCGTTTGGAAATATTCGCACCCGACTTCTTCTGAACTTTCTCCTTTAACATAAAAAGCATAGCCGTTGAAATTGTAGCCTGTTCTTGCAAGTATTTGCGAATTGACCAATTGATATATACTACTATCAATTGTTTCGTCCGACTTAAAGGCACCCGGGTTGGTAGTCCTAATATCGTCCTTGTCAGCACTCAAATCTCCATAGAAAATATTATAAGTTTTGTTGCGAAGAACAAGTGCTTTTTGAGTGTCGTCAAACTTCAACTCAAGCAAAGGTTCTGCAAGATAGAAGAAATCATTGCCCGTAAGTAAAGCATTTTCATAACTTGTCTTAAAGGCAGTGTAAACGTCGTCGCCTACACATTGCACAATAGGCTTGTTCATAATAAATTTGTTGCTGTCAAAACGAAGTTCTATCCTTTTGGCTGGAACATAATTGGCTGAAGACACAGTTATATAACTGTAAGACGTGCCATCATTTTCCAAATAAATAATTGGGGAACTAAGCAAATTGCAGGTATCTGTGCTTGTAAAGTTTAGTGTGCCAGCGTTGTAAATTTGCGTGACAAGACCGTCAACCATATGTTGACCAAATTCAAAGTCTTTATAAATCAAAGTACCCTTGTTGTAGGCAAGTTCGCCTTGTCCACTGCCTTCGGTCTTTTCTTGATAATTTATCTTTGTGCCAGCACCATAACCACTTATAAGTTCTACCGTTGCATCTTTTTCTATATAGAAGATACCGCCTGCATTGGCATAGTTGCCGTCTGGGTCTTGTATCTTAGTTTGCGCTTGTTGAGTCAAACTGGCATATTGCTTTTCTAGTCTCTCTATCTCGGCATTAATTTCTGCCAAATTTTTGTTTATTTCCTCTTTTTTCTCATCTGTTGTTGCATTTCCCAAGGCCGTTTCAAAAAGTTCTTTTCGTGATTTAAGAGACTCTAGATTTTTGTAAGTTGCGGAAAGATAAGAGATAGCCACACTCGACCTTTGAGCATTGAGCCACACAAAGGTTGAGCCATCAACCACCACTTTTGGGCCAACGGAGGAATCTTCTCCCGAGAAGAGTAAAGATGTAGCACTTGAGCTAGTTGCTTGGACGGAAGTTGGGTCAGCACCCACATACACACCACCGCCATAAATAGCATTGCCACCATAGATAAAGTTGTGCACACCAAGATTTAATGTGCCGTTTGAGACATACAAGTTGCCACCACGTTCATTTGCAACATTAGTCCAAAGCATACCTTTCATTAAGGTTGTGTATTCTATCGTTGACTCTTGCGAAGACGCATAGTAAATTTGCCCCCCATAATTGGCAAAGTTTGAGTCGAAAATAGTGCTATTCCTACTCACAAAGTCGTCTACGCCTTCCACGTCTTCGTCGTCTTTTACACTGCCGTCAGGGTTGTATTCTATTACTTTTTCTACTTTATTTTGTATTTCAGTTTTCAGCTCATCTATTGTAGTTATGCTGACGCTTGCATTTCCGCCCACATACAAAGCCCCGCCGTACACCGACTTGTTATTTGAGAAAGTTGCTCTCTTTATGGTCGTCACACCACTTTCTAGATAAATTGCACCACCATGCCCATTTGTACTATTAAAGATTTCGTTTGCTCGTTCTTCAGTGTATTTTTCACTCAAATTCCTTGTAGGCAAGTTTTGTGAGAAGGTGTTGTACTCTATATTTAGTGTGTCGCCCGCAAAATAGATAGCACCGCCATCAATAGCAAAGTTGTAGCCATAGTAGCCATCGTTGGCGTCAAGACCACTAATTGCATGTGTTTCAAGTATTGTTTCAAGGTCAACAGTAAGAGTTAAATTCGACCCACTATCGCAATAGAATAGTCCGCCTTTTAGAGAAACTGCACTCTTCAAATCGTCAACATCTTCAAAGCCATTATAAGCGATTTGTCCGTTTATAATTGTAAGTGAAGCATTCTTTATATAGAACCCGCCACCAAATTGTGCATAGTTGCTTGTCAAAAGTGGTGTAGTGAGTTGAATAGTAGCGATGTCATTGCTTCCCGAGCCGTCAATTGCAATTGCACCACCGACATTTGCCTTGTTGCCCGAAAAGAGCATCGCTTTAGCAACAATCTCTTTGTTGACTGTGCAATCGTAAAGGTACAAGGCTCCGCCCCTTCCACATTCGACTTCATCTGGCTTATTTGGTGTAGTAGACGTATCTACCCAAGCGCTATTGTTGGAGAACTCTACTTTATACAAATCAAGATAACCCGAACGAATCGCCACAGCCCCGCCATACAAAGCACCTGTGCCAGTCAAGGAGTTATTTTTAAACAAAGACGATTTTATTGTAACACTTGCACCTATTGCATACAAAACTGTGCCATAACTTTCAGTTGTTGCTGTAAATTTGTTATTCGAGAACTCTGCACCCGTAATTGTAACAGTTTTGCCACTCCCGTTTACATAAAATGCACCAGCGTTAGACATACCATCTATCTCCAAGCTATTTACGACAACTCCGCTATTGATGGTAAGGTTGCCCTTTAAACTTGCAATTCTACCCTTGCCCGTAAATTTCAATTTATAAGGGTTGTAGCCGTTAAGGGTCAAATTTGTACCCGTAATGAGTGTGCCACTAATATTCAAATTGATTATTCTATCTTGCGTCACCCTTTCGTCAATACTTATTGTGAAATTTGTAGCCGTAAACGTGTAAGATTTGGATATGTCAAAATTACCTTTTCTTGAATTTAGCAAAACAACTTCCGCACTTGTAAGCACGCTTGTATTTTTTGTAGCGTCAAGCGACTTACTTTTTGCATATTCATTTTCGTCACTCTCGATACAATCAAGTGCCTGTTGCAAGGTCTCAAAATATTTGTTGTATCCGCAGGCATAATAACCCTTGATATAACTATCCGCTTCCTTCATTTCGACGTAAATGTAGACTTCGTTGTTAGTTATTGTAAAAGTGTTTTCCCTTATAATAATTTCTCTTGTATCTAGAGTTTTTCCGTCAGCCAAATAGCCACTTGCGTAATAATCTTTCTTGTAAAGGTCGCCTAGGTCAGGCAAAACAAAGTTACCATTTAAGGCACACTTGCCCATCAAGAACACACCATTTGAGTCTTTTCTTAAGTCAACAGGCACAGAAGAATTGCTATTTGTTGGCTTAATATAGGCATAATCAGACGTCTTATCCGCAATGCTATCTTTAAAATAAATTTTGACCGTCAAGGTTGGCAACGACCACTCCGAATAGACATACACATTGATAATGTCAATTCCGTCGACTTGCGTCACCTCAAATTGAGCATTTTGCGTATTATTACCATTTTCATAAATAGCCTTCAAAAGTCCTTCGTCTTTCGACAAGGTTATTGTCTCGCCTAAATTGTATTTTTTTGTCTCATTTTGGTTGATTGTTATTGCAAAATCAACAAAGACGTTAGACGAGTTTTTCCATGAATGGCTATTTAAATCTGCTTGAGTTGGGAATGTAAATGTCTTTCCGTAAAGAGAAGACCATGTAAACTCGGTTCCACTAGTGTTACCATCTGCACCACTGCTAGTTCGTGGAGAGAAATTAAATTTAACAGTTAAAGGAATATACAAAGCATACAAAGTGACGCTATTAAAAGTATACCCACTTTCTACGTCTTTTGTAAATTGAGTGTTCTTTGCTACGTTACCAAAGCCCTTTGACGAATAAAGGTCTTTTGTTGTTGCGTCAGCCTTTTCCCAAGCATCATAATTATTATGTGTCGACGACCAACCAATAAATTGATAACCTATTATATATGGACCTTTTGTGCTGGTATCGTCTAGCATGTTCGAAAGATTGTACGAATAAGTTGTTCCCGTACCGCTCGACGTAGCTATTAATTCTTGTTTTTCAATTTTGTCCACCCACGACGAATTCTCTTTATACAACCCGCCATTTAGGTCAAAAGTAATGTACTTGTTATTAAAAATTGCGGTCAGGCATATGATTTCGTCGTCAGGAGTTTCAACACTCAACCTATTGCCAGTGCCCGAATAAATACCATAATTGTCGCCCCAGCCGACAAAATTTGTTGCACCTGTCAAAGTTATTTTTGCTAAATCTTCAATTTCGTCGCCATAACGAGCCACAAAAGTTATATCATTTGCAACCTTTTTATAATACTTATTAGTTTCATTATAAGAAGTTGCTGGTGTCAATGTGCATGTATCATTATTAACATTATAAGTGAAGACGTAGATGTCTTTCCAATCAGTCGTAGAAGACGACACGTCGGCTTCTTCCAACGCAACATTTTCATCATTCAATTTAAACAATTTACTTCCATATTCGCTTGGAACTAATATTGTCCCTTCTGTAGTCGCCAAAGACACAAGGCGTGCGTTACCTTGCCAAAGCACATTTAGTTGCGTTGACCCTGTTATCGTTATTTTCCCCGTATCGATAGTCTCTCCGCCCACTATTTCAAAAGAGTTTAGATAATGATAATTTTCTCTTGTAAAGTTGGCAAATAGTGTGCTATTTATTGCGATTTCTTTGCCATAATAAACATACGTAGAGTAAGCCTTGTCACCTTTAACCCAAGTGGTTGTTGGGTTATCTGCAATTTTCACATTACTGCTTGTAGAAGTTACAGCCCCGCCATTGCCATTTAATGCGACCAAAAGGTCGTTGTACATAGCATAGAGATTAAATACATAGGCATCTTCTCCACTAAATTTTGCAAGGTCGTCGGCATTTTCAATGGTGTATTTTAATTTTTCACCTTTTAGGATATTCATTGCTTGAGCGTTATTACTAAACGACCAGCCAGCAAAAGTATATGCCCCTTTTGTAATGTCTTCTTCGTTGACATTAAACAACTCTTGCATAGTGTAGTTTCCAGCAAGCAAATCAGAATACTTTACCTTGCCTTCCAAATAATATTTTGTGCCATCGTAAATATCTTCTATTTTTGTACTATAACCGTTGTAAATACCGCCGTCCATCAAATAGAAACGAATTGTATAGTAGACTTCTTCATAATCAACATACAAGCAAATTGGGTCGCCACCCTTTAGGAACGCTTCAAATTGAGTCTTATCAATAAAGCCATATGGACTTTGACTAAACACAAGATTTTGGTCCATTGTGTAGTTGTATTCTTTATTTGAAGAATCTTTATATATAAATTTGCTCAAGGCTAGATAGACATCGTCACTTTTGATGCCCGGAATAAAGTCGACATCACTTACCAAGTCTCGAATAGAAATAGTTTCGTCATAAGTAAAGGTAATTGAAATTTGATTGGAATAGCTATCTGTGCCTTTTTTCCTTAAAGTTTCATTGCCCTTATTATCCTCAAGATTGATGGTGTATTTTTTTTGCTTCCACGTAGCATAAAGATTGATTACACCGCTTTCGTCAAAATCAAAATTACTAAAGTTATATTTTGTATCAAGTTTATAAGTCCTGCCGGTGCCGTCTTCTTTGGTGTTCCAGCCCGTTTGTTCCCAACCTGTGAGAAGGAAGGTTGTTGGATAACTTGTATTTTCTACAAAAAGCCCGTTTTTGCAATACAATTGGTTGGTTATTGTTGTATTGGTGTAGTATGTCTCGTTGTAATTTATGGCTTTTAGGGCAGAAGCAATGTTGTTGACCCAAATAGACACATTTCCCTTACTATCTAAAATCACATATGTAAGGACCGTAGCGGACAAATTATTTTTAACCGCAATTGGGAAAACAATAGAGCCATTTTCCGTATAGAAGCACCCATTGTCAAGAGCCGAATTAGACTCTTGTGTTTTACCTTTATAAGTTTTAACGAGTTCAGTTACATATTTCAAAAATACATTTTTATCGCTAAACCCAAACAATTTTGCTATAACGTCTTGATAATCAATTGTTGTATCTATAGAAGAAGTTGTGTTTGACGCTTCAAAAGTCATAGTATATGGGATACTAAGTCCCACGACCATACTACGAGAACTATCACTACTTGCATATTGTGTAAAGGAAACAAGCGAATTGTTGTAAATCTCTATTGCTTTAGCATAAAAATTGTTGTAGTCATTTAAAGTTGCTTCGTCTGTGACATTTTGTGTCGTTAATTCCGAGAACTTAGCCATAAATGTAGCAAACAAGGTACTAAGTTCGTTAAATTTCGTTTTAGTTTCGTCAGTTGCCGAGTAGTCGTGCTTTGATATTTTTTCAATATCTCCAAAATCTCCCGCCAACAAGCCAAATGGGTTGCAATCGTCGTATTTTACATAAACGGTAGAGTTGTTGTATCCCGCAATTTGTCTTTGATATAACTCAGAGCACCACCCGCTGATAGCCATGAGATAGAAATCGTCACCATGTTGCACACTTTGATAGGTGGAGCCGTCGGTGGAGACAGTCTCCGTCGCTTTTTTTGGAGTTGCTGAGTTGTAATAAATTGTATAAGAACTCCTTGTCCAAACGGTAGTGAGATACAAGACAAAGCAATCGTTTGTGCTATCATACAATTTGTCCAAATTTGGAAAATCTGTGAAGTTTATATCGTCGCTTGACAAGGTAAAGGTGTCCGTCAAAGCAAAAGTGCTCATCTCGCCACAATATTTTTTTATACCATCGCTGTCATAAGTAAAGTAATATTGCCCGCTTTCGCCATAGAAGTTGGTAGAAAAGGCATATTTTAGGCTATAACCTTCGTTTGTTGGCGTAGAAAGTTTGCTAAAATCAATAGTGTCGCCAATTTTAAATTTTGTGCCATCTATTAAGCCCTTGACATACAACATTTCTTGGTTGTCACTGAGACTTACCTTGTATACGTCACTTGAAGAGGTTGTGTATTTTCCACTACCATATGTGGTATCCGTATAAAATTTTCCCGTAGCGTCAACACACAAAACGATGTCTTTGCTTTGGAAAGTTGGGGTTACGGTTATATCCCTAGCAGGCATTGTAATGGTGCCGTCTTCGCCAATAGAAATGTTGTCACTTTCAAATTTATCAAACTCATACAAAGGATATGTTACTTCTGACTTATAATCTTCCTTGCACAAAATTGTTACTTGGTCTTGCGACAAATATTCGCAAAGTAAATTTAACAAATTGTAAGTGGAGTTATATTGAGCTGAAGCAGTAATTTTATCGCTTTTTGCTTCGCCATATTTGCAAACACCTTCTCCAAAATCAAACACGACATTAAACATTTTTGTAGTCCAACTAGCTGTAAATTTGTATACTTCTTGATAAGGCAATTGCATTTCTTCTGGGTTGAAAATGTAGCTTCCGTCTTCGTTTGGATATTTGTAATCGGTGCCACCTAAGGTAAGAACATAGCCCGCAAAGGTATAGCCGTCTTTGTCAGAAGGCACGCCAAAATCGGTCACGTTGATAGCTTCGCCGTAGTTGAATTCTAAAATTTTAACAAACAAATCATTGTTGGTTCCATATGGGTCGAAAATCGCTTTGCAAGGGTCACCTTCGTAGGAGACGTAAATTTCTATAGCGTCAGAAGTCTCCGACATTTCAAAATTTTGCTCGTTTGCATTGTAAAGAGTTGAAACTTCGTATTTTTTACCCGCAATCTTGCGACTCAAAATCTCTTTTATGTGATAATTTGCAATTTCCTTTTTTACAAAAGTGGAGTTATTAGTAGAATTATTTGATATATTTGTAATTTTGATAGTGTTTGTGCTTGCTTTTCCATCACTACCAACAAGGACAAATTGTATTGTATCATCATAATGAATTTTTAATTCTTCCGAAGACACCACACAACTATTATCGTCAGGGAATTTAACCTTTAAGGTAAGTATCTTTTTGTAGACCGCTGTAAAGGTTTCTGGGTCGTCATTGTTGCAAAGAATGGTTGTCTCTGTAACATTGTTGCCAGAAGAATTTTTATATTCGCCATAAAAATCATAGCCATTTTTTGTAACATAACTTGAAGTTGGAAGACTTATTGAAATATCTTCTCCCACATTCAAAGTCAATATTATCAAATCGTCTTTGTAGGTTATTTTATCCGCAAATATTGTATTATTTGTTTCGTCATAAAGTTTAGGTGTAGCATTTTGGTCAAAGGTGCCACCGTCTAGGTTGATAGTTACTACTTTTGTTTGTCTACTCCATACAGGATAAAGTTTGAAATAATAAGAACCATTTTCTATTACCACACCATTGGCACTATTTAACTTAATATTTGTATTGCTCAAAGGTATTGAGTCGTTTGGCGAATTGCTTACGCCAATATAATTGTAATAATCTTTGGTAAATTTAACAGTTGTATCTATAAGATAACTTTCGTCGTATTCGCTATCAAAAGTAGCGACAGGTGATGTCTCTTTGTTATTTTCGTCCAAGGATACATATTTTATCGTCACTTTACACTTTTGATAAACGACATAAAGTGTTGTTGTGCCAGCGACATTGTAAGTAACGCCCAATTGATAATTCTCGTCTACCCCAAAATATTTTTCGTATTCAGCCGAACCGACAATATTGTTATCTTTTCCAGTAGAAAAGCCCGCCAAAGTGTATCCGTACAAAGTTGGCTCAGTGACATTTCTATCAACAAACAAATTTTGTTTGCTCAACAATATTGCGTCACCGCTATGGCAGGATATTTCAAGCCCATTACCAATTTCGCTACCATCATAGTTCTTAATGTAGACTACGACTTCATCTTTGTTCCATTGTGCTGAATAGGTCGCATTGTCATTTACAACAAAACTATCCACACCCCAGCCCGACATTGTGTAAGCACCTTGTGGGACAAAGGAGAATTGCGACAACTCGTCGTAGGAGACTGTCGTTCCGCGGAAAAATTCCACCATAAATTTATTTGAAGCGCTAGATATTGTTTCATTATAGACATTGCTTGGAACCTTGTAGCCCGTTGTTGCGACATTTTCAGTGTCCGTCTCATTTATTTTCCCGCTATCAAAGGTTATTGTTGTCTTCCACACCGCATACAAAGTGACCGAATTTGACGTTGCATTGGCATACTTATCAAACAATGCGTTTGTAAACTCTATCTCCATTGTTGGTAAATAGAAATTTTGGATATAATAAGTGTCGTCACCAAAATTATCCTTCGTAACACCTGTTTCTTTTGTATAGGTTTTGTTTTTTTCGTCATATTTATAATAAGTCGTATTTTCTACAAACTCTTTTGCTACACTAAAGGCTCCGTCTAAGATAAATTTATCTTCTTTTTCAACTTTAGAATAAGACGCGACATAGCCGTCTTTATCAAAACTAAACCCGACAAAAGTGTTGTCCAAGTTGTCAAAATTTATTTTACTTCCGCTATTGTCAGTTGCTTGAGATAAGTTGATTGTTGCACCATTGTCGTCACTCAACTCTACAATCAAAGGCCTGACTTGAGTTGCATCTCCGACCTTTCCGCCCGTCAAATCAATGTTGACCGACAGCACCTTTTGCCATTGCACGTCTATTGTTTTTGAAGAACTCTCAAAACTTTCCGCATTAGACGAATATTTTACAATGTAATACTCTGTCGTAGTATCCCGCTCTATAGAATAACCATTCTCGCTATTGCTTGCCACAAAGTTGGCAAATTTGTAACCTGTCCTTTTGAGACCTTTATAGTCTATGTTGACGCCATTCTTTATTCCCGAAAGAGTAACCCCACTATACTCAATATAATAGGTCTTATCGGAGACATTTTGTTTGAGAACACCCTTAAATGCGACATCGTCCGCAAGAGTGCTGTCCCACTCTCCGCCCGTCAAATTGACAGTCAAAGTGTACGTTCTTTCCGTCCAAACGGTGGTTAAAGTTATTGAGTTCTCTCCACTAGAAAATGCGTCTTTAGGCAATTTGCCACCGTCAACGTCTTCCGTTGCAAGCACAAAATCTTCGTTTTTGTCATAGGTTATTTCTTCGTTGTATTTAAAGCCACTCAACTCATAATAAATGCCACCACTTTCTATATAGGCAATGCCGTCTGTTGTGACATTTATGTCTCCAATAGTACTATTAAATTGCGAATACAAATCAATCGTCGTGCCATAAGAGAGAGAAGAAACTTGTATCCCTTCAACAGAAGACGCAACGGTGTCCGTATTGCTCAAAACCACCGTATAAGTTTGACTTTCCCACACTGCAACAAAAGTGGTATCACTTGTAAGAGCTTCTGTATCTCCACCCTTGTAAGTTGTTGTTGCGTCGTCTTGGTTTTGCCACCCCGCAAAGCGTTTCCCCGCTGGGATATATTTTGAATTGATTTCACTCTTTAAAGTATATCTTGCACCCGTTATATCCTTGCAAGAAGCAATATTATTGGTAGTAGTAGTTGGTCTATCAACTCCCACAAACTCAATACCCATAGGCACCGTTGTCCCCGACTCTTTTGAGACGTAGACTACAACGTATTTCCACTTTGTATAGACCTTATATATATACTCGGTAGTGCCCGTTTCACTCGTTTCAACTAATCTACTATCCATTTTGCCATTTGTTGCAACTGCTGGCACGTCGATAGTAAAAGACGTCGCTTCACTATCTACAAACATGGCGTTGTTGTTTGTCCACTTACCATTGTTGCATGTTTTGTCAAAAACATAGTCTATTTTTCTAGTGTCGTCTTCTACAAACAAATAATTCTCTTTCGACACGACAAATTTCCCTTCGGCATTAGGTTCTCCCACCACATAGTTGGCAGTGTTATTCTCGCCATAATACATGATGACCTTGGCTTTTTTCATTTCCCAAACAGCAGTGACTTTTATCGTCCCCGTCGAACCATTGCAAATATTAGTTGGAATATTGTAATAACTATTTTCCGCACAAGTCACGTCATTAAATTTCCAACCCGCAAATTTGTAAAAATTTCCCGCTTGGTAAGGGTTGCTAGCAAGCAACAAACTCGCCCCACGTGTTGCATAATATGTTGAAGGGTCGGCATAGCCATCTTTTTTCGACACCACGCCCCCGTCGACGTTTCCTCCTTCGTAAGTAATTGTGTACCACATTGCATACAATTCAAGGTTGCCGTCTCTCCCATAAATTTGTGAATTATCATTTGTTGTATAATGTGTCACATTGCCATTTTCAGTCGCAGTATAACTATAACGACTGAATTTAGGATAAATGTCATTTATCTTGTTAAACTCATTTCCATTTAGAGTAAAAGTCCCGTCTTCCCCCACATAAACCTTGGTGCTTTCAGTTTTATTTATGTCAAGATAAAGTGTTATTGTGCGGGCTTCAACCCATTGTGCGACAAAAGAAAGGTCACTCTTAACTTTCGTTTCTAATCCCGTGTACATAACATTCGATAGTTCGTCCAAATAACCTTTAAAGTAATAGCCTTCCTTGGTCAAAGTAGGCAAAGTTATTTCGTCGCAATATTTAGCAGTTGTACTATAATCGGCTTTAGTATCACTTCCCACCATTCCGCCACCAAACGAGAAAGCGACTTCATATGTTTGTTTATCCCATGACAAAATCAACGAAAAATCGTCTTGTTCGCCAATTTCACTATAAAGCAATGACGTATCCAATTTGAAATTTTGCAACAAACTAGGCAAAATCTCACCACCACCCACATTTTTGAAGCCCTTAAACAAGAAGCCTTCTATCTCAAAACTTTCCAACTTGTAAATTGTCTCGTTGCTATCAAGATTTGTCACTTCAAAAGACAAAGTTGTCTTGTTGTCTTCAAATTTCTCGGCATATTTTACGCCAAGTTTTGTACCATAAGAGATTTCAATAGTCTTTTTTTCTTCAAACTCACTAAAATCTTTGTCGTCAAAGATTGAAAGATTTACCTTGACATTTTCCCCTTGCCAAACAAGGTCAAGAGTTAAATTGTTTTCTTTGCCGTCTTTAAAGGTTTTATCTTTTGAAATAGTCAAAACAGTATTAATATTATAATCTTCATAAACGTTTTCCTGCAAACTATTTGTCCAACGATAATTTTTCAACTCATAATACGATTTATTATTTTCATTTTTTCTTTCAAACGATGCAAGTTTTATCTTTGTCCCTTCAAGAAGATTATTCAAAACAAGGCGATTATTTTCGCTATCATAGTCGGCTGTAATTGTTTTTTCGTAGGTGTACGAATCTGTTGCATTGTATGTAAAAGGCAAGGTTATATCGAACTTGCTTAACAAATCTTCACTTGTCACGTCACAAGGGTCGACTGTGTCACTATTAAGATTTATATATGTTTTGTCCACCACAAATTGATACACCGCATACAAAACGATAGCTTTTGCTTGCTCATTGTAATAGATAGAATCGTCTCCACTTAAAGACGTCTCAAAATTGACTATTTGATTTTTTGGAGTTTTAAAACCTACAAGGACATATCCTTCGTTTGCCCTGTAATTTTTCAATTTATTTATTTCTTCTTTCCAACTATTGATTGTAAGAGAACTCCCCACTGCAACCTTCGTTTCCGCCAAAGAAGAAGACTCGCTATCGTCAGCATAAACCTTGATAGGCGTTGAACCTTTTGCCCACACAGCATAAAGAGTTACACTTTTTTTGTTGCGAAGGAAATTTTTGTTTACAACTTCGCTATAATTTTCCCTATAATACGACATATCTGCAATGGCGGTCGACGAAGAATCGTTCAAAGACCAACCCAAGAAGTCGTGCCTGGAAGGTGTGAAGTAGCCGTCAAAGACAGATTCATAATCTCCCAAAGGATAAGAATTGCCATATTGAGTTGTAGAAGTCTTAGGGTCTTGTGTTGCCTTTTCTATAGACTCTTGCAACTTTTCTTTATCCTCGCCAGTATAAAAATCGAGCAATTCTCTAAGATTAGGGTCAAAGGTGATTTGCACATTTTTTGCTTCAAAGTCGACAACGACGGTCTTGTTGCCCTTTGGAGTAGGCATAGTGTCAGAAGCCTTGTAACTCTCACCACTAGCAGAAACACTATACACTTCAAAACCCGCAACGCCATAGTAATTTTCCAAGAAAGTCCTATAGTCTTCGACCAACGGCAAAGTGTCTTTTTCCGTCTTTTTACCCGAAGCAAACCCATATGTACTCATATGAATATCACTCGTATCAAGCAATTTAATTTTAGAAGAGACGTCGCTCAAATCGATTGTCTCTACAAAATATTTCGTATTTGTTTCGTAAAGATAAAGATATTCGTCTTTTTCGTCATAAAGATTTTTACCAACAAAAGTTGTCTTAACAGTGCTTGCAGTGTATTTTGCATGCAAGGTCAAGTCGGAAGTAAGTATAGAAGGCGTATACAAAGTGCCGTCGTCATACGTCCAACCGTCAAACTTCAACAAAGTGACATTGTTGTCGTCGACAATATCTTGTGGAGTAGGTGCGACAAACTTTTCGCCACGTTTGCACGTCGCATCTTCAACCTCCACCGCCCAGCCAACGAACCTGACAGTGTAGTCGCCTTTAGGAACAAGAAGAATACCCACCGTTGCCCCGACGACAGCCACAATCAACAAAGAAACCAGCAAAAGAGCAATCTTCAACTTTGGCTTAGGAAGTTTAACCTTTGTGCCACCGCTAGAGCTACCCCCTGCACTCGTGTTGACTTGAGAAACGGGAGTCTTTGACTTCAAACCTTGAACATTTTGTGGCATGCCCGCCCCTTGAGACGCACGAACATTGCCCCGCCCACTAGGAGACGAAGTTTTGTTATTCTCAAATGTGCCTTTTTTCTCAGCACCACCGACGTTGTTCCCTTGTTTTTTGAAATCCATTGCGATTCCTCCTTTGTAGTTTTACTCTCTTTTTCAAAAATATTTAATTACAAAAAAATTGCCAAAAATAAACAAAAAATTTAAAATAATTTAAAAACCGCAAAACAATTATATTTATTTGCTTATA
>CAVHMC010000004.1:0-35260 GCA_963636895.1 Oscillospiraceae bacterium
ATATTATCGTAGGTATTATTATTGTTTTTTTTGCTTTATTTTTTTGGGTGTTTTATTTTAAATATTTTTTAAAAAAAGCAAGATAATACTAAGGAGAAAAAATGGATAAATTTTTTGACGAGAAAAAAAATGGACAGGTCAACAACCTTTCAAAAAATAGTGGCAAGCCACTTGCGCCAAATGGGAATAACCCACGTGGTGATATTTCGCGTTCAAATATTAGACCTGCCCAAAACTCGTTGGGCGGGAAAACCCTTGGGCAAAATGTTGGAGTGAACGGCACTAGGCAAAGTGGTGCGACTAATTTTGTTTCTCAAAATCTAAATTCTAACAAGGTGCAACAAAATGCTCAAAATGTAAAGCCGGGAATTGCTCAGCCTAACCAACCTCGCTTAAATGGTCAACCTATGCCTCAAGGCGGAGTGGCAAATGCTCAAGGTCGCCCTATGCCTAATGGTAGGCCTATGTCACAAGGTGACCCATCGTCGCAAAACGGGAATAAGATTCCACCTCGCCAAAAAGGGAAAAAGAAGGACCCTAAGTCTAAAAAGAAAAGAAGAATTGCAATAATTGCTGTTGCATGTAGCCTTTGTTTGATTTTAGCGGGAGTCATTTTGGGAGTAATTTCTGGAAATAAAACTTACAACGTTAGTTTTGTCACAGGACCTTTTAGCGCATGCGAGAGTCTTGTTGTTAAAAAAGGACTTAGTGTGGATACACCAGATGTCGACAATGTGGTAAACGAAGATGGTGATACTTTGGCCGAATTTGAGGGTTGGTATCTTGATTCAAATTACACAACGCAATATTTGTCTCAACCTATCTACGACGATACTATTTTGTATGCAAAGTACAAGTGTGCCGAAGTGACGACGTCTTTTTATATGCCAAACTATTACGCAAATGATGGGACATATATCTACGTTGCGGATATTACGACGAAATACTATGAAGAAAAGATAGACTTTACGTCGGAAGAGTTTGTCAACAACTTTATCAACTTTAGGTCTACTAGCGGATATTATTCGGATACATATCTTACGGTACAAAAATTTGATGAAACAACGTCTAGAGTGAGTGGCAGTGCTACTGGTGGTGCGAGCATTGAGACTTATTCTAACTTTATCAAGACTTATTACTGCAACTCCACATCTTCATTGGACAAAGAAAACTTGAATGTTTTAAGAATTTCTCAAAGTGTGGGTGAAAATAACGAAACGTATAATAGGGGAGAAAAAATAGATACCCCTACAAAGCACACTTTCTTTAAAATAGAATTGCAACCAAACGATGTCTCCATTAATTTTGACCCAAATTTAAAAACTGTTGCGACCTATTTTGACTCAATTGGCGAAAAATTTAGTTATGACGAAAGTGTTACATCAAGTTTTACTTTTTATGGGAATGAGGCTAGTTTGAATGAGATTGCTGGCGATGCTGGGAAGAATACTCCAAAATATCACAACCTTGTTGGCTGGACTTTTGAAGAAAATATAGACGAAGATGGCAAATTTATGCTGAGTGGAGATAGGGCAACTCTTATCGCGGAAAAAAAGTTGTTTGTAGGAGATAGTATTTTATCTATTGATAGAACTTTCTTACAAAACAAAAAGTCAAGGACTCTTTGTGCTGTTTGGGAAGTTCAAAAAGGGAAAATTTACATTTACACAGGTTATAGCGATGCGGGCAACTACGAAAGTGCTGAGATTTCTATCGGTTCAACCACTACAATGGGGAGTAGCGACTATCAAAGCCTTCTCCAATCTGTAAAAAGAGAGGGCTATGCACTTGTTGGCTTCAATACCCAAGCAAATCTAGAAGGTTATGTTGTAGGATTAAATGATGAAATCTCATGGAAAGAAGACGCCGTTTATTTTGATAAAACAAATAGAAGGATTGTCCTTTATGCTGTGTATAGGAGAATTATAGACGATATATTTATAACCATAAATGATAGCGAAGACGACGTGGCTTATGCTATGGTGGGGGCGGAAAATAAAAAGATTTCTGCAATGACAAGTGACGAATTACGCACCTTGTTTGGTTATTCAAAAGCTTCGTTAAATCTTGACAAAAACTACGTGTATAGTGACGGGGATAATCTATTTGACTACAAAGTAGATAGTGAGCATACGTCTCAATATACTTATGACGGAGAAGTTACGTTTAAGTATAAAGATGGAAAAATTGTAATATCCAACCTTTTGGCGGGGTCGACACTTTCTTTCCCTGAGTTTACAAGGGTAAATGATAAAAATGAAAGGCATTATACCTTCTCAAGTTATGCTACGATAGACAAGGAGCCACTTTTGGCGGGCGAACACCTCCTGAGTGACGGATATATTGAGACTGTTATGGAAAATGGGGAAAGGTCCAATGTGGTCAACCTTTCTTGCTTGTGGGACGGAGAAAATATCAATGTCAATATTCTTAAAGGTTACGATGGCGGAAGTGCGTCTGCGGGACAAAATAAGACGGTAGCAATAAAGTACGGGACAAAAATCAAAATAAAACAAACTGTCAATAATGATAGCGACAATGAAGGCTTTGTGGAAGTTAGCCTTGTTGATGCTTCGTCAAGTTCGGGGGGGACGCTAGAACTTGCATCGTTTACAAGAGTGGGACACAATTTTGTGGGCTGGCAAATTGGAGATAACACTTTTGATAGTGCAACTCTTGAAGATAGAGAGTTTGTTGTTGGTAAAGATTTGACGGGAATAACGGCTGTTTGGGATACAAAAGAATACGCTGTTTCCTTTGTCCTTAATGGTGGTGTGTGTAATGGCAAAACGGAAGCACATGTTGTCAAGGTTAGATATGGCAAAAAGGCAACATTTATATCAAGTCAAGTCAGCAAACTAGGCTATTATTTGGTGGGGTGGAAAGACGAAAACTCAAACGAAATTTACGAGTATGATGGTACAATAGATGGCGAGATAGTGGTTGAAAAGGACGTTTCCTTAAAGGCTTTGTGGGAGTCGGCATATTCTATCACCCTTTTTGAAGGGCGACTTGCTAGCGGGACAACTTTCTATGCGGATAGAAATGGCAATTTTATGTTGAGTGATAACTTTATTCTTGGAAATGGTAGTACAACAAAAGGAGTTACTTTTAACAACACTATTATCTCAAGTTTCAACACTTCAATGACTGGCGATGGGAAGATGTATTTGTCTCTTGAAGGAGATGCAATTAAAACACATACTACAAGTAACAATTTGACGTTGTATGCAATGTGGTATCAAGTGGAGTTTAAGGCAAATGGAAGTATATTGTCGTCAAATGGCAAAAATTTGAGTTTTTGGGTGACAAAGGACGCTCAAATATCCTTGCCACAAGCAAAGATAGCAGTCTCTAGTGACGAAACGTACAATTATTTTGCGGGTTTTACCTATGGCGGAGTAGATTATTCGGCAAATTGTGCGACGACACAAAAATTTAATAAATGGATAAATGGTGGGAATGGTTACGACACGACTTTCTCGGCGGGACATAGTTTTGATAGTGGCATAACTATATCTTTTGACGCGGAATTTGTCGACAAGACGGTAAAAGTCTACTTGACGGGTGGCGAAGGCAACACTATCACTGCAACAAAAGTTGGTAACGATTATCAAGTTGTAATCGGGAGCAACGATTATCCTGTAAAATATGGTGAAGTGGGAAAATACGAAATCGACTACTTGTCATATACGAAAAATGGTAATAAATATGTGTACTTTGTACAAACGACGCCTGAGGGGACAAACTCTGCTACAATTACTCTTCCTTCTATAGAAAAATTGACATTGCAAGGCGACATTTGCACTTATGAGATTGCTTGTGTGTGGAAAAGGAGAGTTGTTATTTATCCAAACAACAACACAACCGACTCTGCATATATTTTGCAAGTTGGGGCGACAAGAGACTCTATTAGTGCTGAGACGGAGGCTAAGGTTGAAAATTACAACTTTACATACACTTCTCCAAAGTTGTTGTATGCAAATAAGCAAGAAGATACAAGTTTAGATAATTATAATTTTACGTGTTCGCATAAAGATTTCTTGGCATATAGCACTCAAAAAGATGCAAACGCGGACGTTATTAAAGCGTACGTCGAAAATCAAGGAACTACTACTAGACCTGTTGGCTTGTATTTAGTAGGCGAAAATATTTCTTTGAGTAACGAAGACGATTTTGTTATTTATACTATTTGGAAAAGTTACACCTACACGTTGGTTATTAAAAAATCAAGCGAAGACACATCAATTTTACTCAGCGTAGATAAATTGGTTTATGGTCAAGAATTGAATTTTAGGAATTTTTTTGAAGATAAAAACATTGCTACCTATTATAAAGATGGTGATGGTATTTATTATGATATTTCAAGCCTTTCCTATAAAAACACTACAACTTCTACAAATGAGGTTTTTAATGATTTGGACGAAGAAGGAATTTTCTTAAAAAATACTGACGAATTCGGCAAATTTGCAGAAGTAGATTTTGAAAACAAGACGATTACGCTTACTGCCAATTGGAAGGAGAGAACATACGATATTTATCTTTTCCTTAATGGTGGTGTGGTAAACGACAAAACAAAATTGACTGACGGTGAGTATATCCAAAACTTTACGACAACAAAAGACGAAAAACAATATGTTGACAATGTTATAAAATTTGAAAAAACATATACCGAACTTAAAAACTCGATTGCTTTATCAAATATTAAGGACAGTCTTGTTTCTCGTGTTGGATATAGGCTTGCAAAGATAGAAGAAACTCGTTTTACTTTAAATAATAATGAAGACTCGTATGCTCAAGTGTCTATCTCTGGCAACTGGTTCTATAAAGTGATTGAAAAAAACGACACAGATAATCGCAATGACACAATAGAAAAATATCTTGAAGGAAATGAATACGACGACTACACTCGTGGGTTCTCTCTTGAGTGGGTGGAGCAATTTACCGTTAAAGTGGATAGCAATGGCGGACAAACGAGTGGGCTGTTGACGACAAATTCTATTGACGTCGTAAAAGACGACGAGGGCGATTATGTAAAATATACCACACCAAATATTGAATTTATCATGAGTGGTGCAACCTTTGTTGGCTTCTATTTTAGCAAAAATATAGAAGATGTTGAGAATTACTTGAATATAGAAGACAATGCCTTATTTGAAAAAAATCAAGAAATTGAAATCAAAAGAGATGCTGTTGGGGCGGACAATATTGTCACTCTTTATGCAATTTTCAAGACAAGTGTGTCTTTTGTCTGCAAACTCCCTACGGGGTGTGAAGATATAGAGCCACAAAGTTTTGTTAGCCCAAAAGCATATGAAGAAGACTCTTCTTTTGATAGCAAGGCTTACAAAGTTGAATTTTATATAGGGAAAGAGTTGGGCGTTGGCGAACTCAATAAGGCTTATTACTATAATTTTACTCAAGATTATTTGAAATTTAATGGCTGGACAAAAGACGATAAACTTGTGGAAGAAACTTTAACTGTCGAGCCAAAAACTGTATTGTATACAAGTTACGAATTGACTACGTTCAAGATATATTTTGTTGATTACAATAGGGGTAAATTGTCTGATAAGTCGGGCGCTGTGATAAGCAATGGCGAAGACGGCACGCTGTCTTTTGATGTCTCAAAAGATGACGTTATTGAAAGTGTAAATTCAAAATATTCCCAAGTAAGCAATCGCACTCCATATCAAAAAGGGTATACTTTTAAAGGTTGGGCTTTAAATGGTAGCAACAATAACCCTGCCGAATATCAAAATAGCACACTTGAGAGTTTGGCAAATACGGGATATTCTATCAATTTATATGCTGTTTATACCCCGGTAAAAGTTCAAATAATATACAATCCGGGCGAAGGTGGAACGTTGGGTAGCCACACAAATACGGTGATAGACGAGCAACCTTTTAATTCCAACTATCAAATAAGAGACGACATATCTTATACAAAAAGTTTCCATAAACTTATAGGTTGGAGTTACAAGTTGAGTGACGATACGACTTTGACGGTAAAGGGCAACGACTTTATATTTGTTGACTTGTCTACTACAACATATAAGCCAGAAGGCGGGAATGATAAATTTACGCTTGAGTTAACTGCTGTTTGGCAAAGGCAAACTGCCAATATAAAGATATCCTTTGGTACAACTGTTAGGGCGGGTACAAATGAAGATGGGACAAACCTATATGATAGTTTTTATACCAAAGGAAATGCAACACAAAGTTCTACAAAAACTTTAAAAAATTATTCCTTTGAAGGCAATTCTTTCACTATGGAAGTTGAGATTTTTAGTGGAAATAAAGTCGCATTGCCTCTTAGTGAAATGTTCTTAAGAGATGGCTATGTGCTTACTTCCTATTCCTATGGCTCGCGTAGTTATTATCCGGGGTCTAAGACAGATTTTCCTGTGCCTTCTAGCAGTGGCAGTGTTGAAATTTTGGCGGTATGGACACCTCAAATTTATGTATATATTAGAAATGATGAAACAATTTTGGCAACGGTGGAAAAGGTGCTTGAGGGGGACAATATTTCTCTTAGCACAACTACAGGGGTAGACGGTATTCCAACAAATTACTACATAACTCATCATACAAGCAGTACTAGCACGTCTACACAAATAAATATTTCTCTTGTTTCAACGGATATCACAGACTATTATTATGTCTCTCAATATACAAGCGAAAGACATCTCTATTACAATGTTTGCAATCCTACCGAAGTCAATTCTACCAATTTCAATGTAACCAAAATAACAATAGGTGGGATTGTATTTGACGCGATTTATTTAGATTGCGTGTGGCAAGGCAAACCTACAACTGTCGCGATTAAAGATAGTGACGGCTCTACAAAAGATACGATTTCAACAAGTTTTGGTGAAACTATTAGCTTGTCAAAATATTTAAACAATTATTTTAAGCCTGCAACGGGATATTATTTCTCACACCTTGTTGACCAAAATGGCAATAAGTATGCCGAGGACGGCACGTCGACATTTGCTGTAAGTGAAGATTATTACATTAAAAACAACAACTCGTTTGTTTTTAATGCTGTTTACGCTCCAAGGACTTACAAGGTCACATATAATTTTAATGGGGCAAAGGATAAAGACGGCAACGAAGTAGCCTCTCTTACTCAAGATGTAACCTTTGGAGATACGATAACTCTTTTTGATGCAAAAGAATATGTCCACCCATTTGATGCGGAGCGAAGTGCGACAAACAACGTGTATTACTTTGATGGATATACGTCAAATGATTTAACGCAAGACTTCTCAACTCAAACTTATAGAAGCAGTGACACTATAATTCTAACTATGCCAAGGGGAGTGACCTTTACTATCAATTGGGCGAGTTATGAGTTTAGACTTGAAGTGGGCACACAGGATACGAACAATATATCCGCAGATAGCATTAACGTATCTACATTCAATCAAAAATATATAAATACGTATGTGGCAACAGTAAATGTCTCTACCTACACAATAAGTGGACTAAAAATAGGTTCAAGTTTGCCTATTTCAGATTTCCCAATTGTCCAAAAGACGGGATACACCGAAGGATATTATTTGCAAGAAAAAAATGATACCCAAAAAGCTTATCTAAAGAGTTCTAACTTTGACATTTTTACAGGTAGTTTCTCAATTGATTTTGATAGTGCTTGGAGAAGTGATGGTTCGTCGGGATATTTCCTATTAAATATGCAACTTCTTTGGTCGCCTATAAGTTACAATGTAACGTACAGCAACAACAAGCCAACCAATGCTACGGGGACAGTTATAAATTCTTTTAGTGATGTGATATTTGTTTATGGGACGAGTTATACTCTTGCTTGCGATACAGAAGGTCGGGGTTATCAACTCGCGGGTTGGACGCACAAGGGCTGGACAACTGTCGAGTGGCCTGAAGATGGCGTTTATAATATAAATGAACTTACTCTTGGCAGTAATTACTTTACTTTTGCTTCAAAACTGGCTACACAAGAAGACGTAAATAATAATCAAGCCACTACTGTTGGACAAACCATTCCAGATTATACAAATTTAATGGCTTTAAATCTTGCGGGAGAAGCGGGGAAAGTCGTCACACTATATCCTGTTTGGGTTGCAAATGAATATACAATTGATTTTGTAGATTCTCTTAATGAAACTTCTCAATACAAGCAAACAATAAAAGTAGAATTTGACTCAACTTTTACAGTTGCAGAACTTTTCAAAAGTAACAATGTGGATATTTCAACTCTTCCACAAAGGTGCTTTAACAATGGGCTATGGTATACCTTTAAAGGTTGGAAATATGAGTGTGGTACAACTATTGAAACTTTTGGGTCAAGCGATACAAAGAGATTTGCTCTCTATGGTTTGTCTTCTGGTACCGATAGCGTGACAGGGTTTATCTCAAATGAGGACTTGAAAGATAATATGATAACCCTTTCGGTTGTTTGGGAAGAAGAAGAGTATGATTTTGTGCTAAAACTTGGCGAAGGGCAATATTCTGGCACAAGCAACAAATTTGGCACGCCAAATTTTGATATGACAACTCGTACAAGGACTATTGTTTACAAAATAAAATACTCCTATTTAAAAGACGGGGTGAGTTTGACTACTAGCAACACAAACGGCTTTGATATGGGCTTTGTCCCAAGCAAAGTAACTCTTGGTAGTTACACAATGGCTGGGCTTGCAAAAGACGGCAAAGTTGTTGCCTTGATAGACGCCACAAACGACAAAATCACCTTGCGATATGTGCTAGACGACGTAGAAAACACGATTAATTCTAAAGATTATAAGTTTGAATTTGACGTACTTTACAACGACGTCGAAGTTGTTTTGGACGGCAATGGCGGGGTGCATGGTCAAGAGAGTAGTTATACTTATGATATAAACGAAAGTATCGCCTTGCAAAATGGTACAAGCAGTACTGCAAATTATATAAATATTTGGAAATACCTCGAAGACGGGGCATTGGTTTTGTATACCTTTAAGGGTGCCAATGTGACAATAAAGGCGGGAGAAAAAGATTTGACGTCTCTCTTTACAAAGAAGGGCTTTAGTCTAAATACAGAACCTTTTGTTGCAAAGACAACTGATGAAGAAAATATATCTATTGTGAATGGTGCAATAAATGTCACACAAAATTCCGTTGTTTCTCTCAACTGGCTTGGAGAGAGTAGATATGTCATATTAGATTATCAAGGTGGAGCTTTAAATATTAATGATAGTGACGTCGGCTGTGTGTCGGATGCGGGATATAAACCTGCTGAAGATGGCGTTGTAAATAACAAAAATTATGATTCTTACCATGTCTACGACAAGTCAAGCAATGATTTTGTTTCGGCCACAAGTTTTGATGCAAGCGAGACATATTATACAAGATATGCGGAGAGTGGCGTTTATCATATCAACGCAGTCAACGGGACAACTATTGATATTTCAAAGTTGACAGTCACAAAAGGAGACACTGATTTCCAAGGCTTTGTTGATAAATATGGCAACAATATTACATATTCGTTGAAAGGTCTTGCGATAGATGATAGTTATGGCGACGTGATTGTTTTGACTGCCACCTACGACAAGTATGTCTATTTTGACCTTAATGGCGGGAAGTATAATAATAGCGAAACTTTCTCAAAATTAACGATTGAGTCGGGGGGTGTCAATATCCCTAGTATGTACAGTGAAGATGGCAATAGAATCCTTTATTCAAAGGACAATCATGTCTTCTATGGTTGGTCAAGTGAGTATAAAGATTACGACGCCTTTATTAGTGGTGCTTACACAGAGTATAGAAATCTAACCGAAACCGAGTTTAATAGCGGAACTTATTATATTTTTAATTATAACAATTCAGAGTTTGACAAAGCGACAGATTTTGTTTCTGGCAAGCCATATTATTCTCAAAAGGCATCTACTTTAATTTACAAGCAAGGCGAATATAAAACCGATACAAGTACAACTTTGTACGCTATTTGGGTGCCACGTGAAGTAGCAATAACCTTCTATAGTGGCACGTCCACCGAAACATCATATGGCGCTTCAAAAACCATTTACAAAAAAATTAACGAAAAATTGACCTTCTTGACGGAACAAGAGTGGAAAGCTTTGGGCTGGAAACCAACCGGAAATCAGACGGTCGAATATTGGAAAATCGGTACAAGTGATAAGTACTCTTTGGGGCAAACAGTTGTAGTTGTAGATTTAAAAAGGAACAACGACTACGAAATACCTGTTTATCCAAAATGGGCTGATGCAAGTGTGACTGTTATGATAGACCTAGGGTCTACGAGTGTAGATTGCGATTTTCTTGGTTTAGAGAAAGAAGAAAATGCAAATTATGCCTACGAACTAGTAAATTTGGACGGAAATTTGTATCTCATTAGCGAAAAGAGAGCGGTAGGAGAAGAGTTTACCTTGCCAAGTTTGGTAGATATTTATCGTTTTGGGCAATGTGCAACGATGTTTATTTGTGGTGCGGGCAAAAGCGAATATTCGTCAGGCAGTATAATGCTTTATAGCAAAGATTTTGAGACAAGAGCGGACAACAAGCAAGTATACAAAATAACGGTAGAATATGCAGATACCGAAGCATATATCAAAAATTATTATGCAGAAAATAGACATAGATTTTTTGACAATTTTGACGACTGCCTAAGAGAAGCGGTAAAATTTACCAATGCACAAGGAGATAATCTTGCGGTTCAAAACGTTGTTATTTTGGGCAACAAGACAAATTTGACGATAGGTAAGCAAAATACGGGTGAAGCCATGAAGGGAATTGAAATAAGTGGCAAGACCTTAAATATTAGCGTCGATGAAAGTGTGGCAAATACAATAAATATCACAAGGGCTAACAACTTTACAGGCTCGGTGTTCAAAGTGTCAAACAGTGGTGCTTTAAATATAACAGGTTCATCTAAAGCAAGAATTGTGATAAATGGAATTAGCAATGCAGAAGAGCCTATCTTTAACGTGTTACTAGGCAATTTGTCTCTTCAATATATGACAATACAAAACAACACTTCAAGTTCCAATGGTAGTGCTATTGTATTAAATCAAACAAAAAATACAGTTGAATTGAGCTATGTTTCGTTTATTAATATTCATTCTAAAAAGAGCGAAAGTATAAAGGGTGGCGCAATTTATGCTGACAATATAAACAAACTTTCACTTACGTCATGTGTGTTTGAAAATTGTACTGCCGAAAGCACTTCTGACAACTCCATGGGTGGCGCTATCTATTTGCAAAATGCTGTGTCGGTGACAATTGTAAATACACCATTTACTTCTTGCAAGGCTATTGGAGCCACTTCTTCACAAGGCGGTGCTTTGTATCTTGGTGCAACGGCATTGTCTATAACTGCAACAAGTAGCAACCCTTTCAAGGGCAATAGTGCTACGATGGGTGGTGCTATTTATCAAATGGGGACTGCGGGAAAAGACCAAAGAATTGAGAATATCACGTTCAACAACAACACTGCAAATAGTGGTGGTGCAATTTATCTTGCTTCAAGTGATGCCTCAAAAACCGCAATAATTGGGTGCTTGTTTAGTCAAAACGAAGCAAAGAATGGTGATGGTTATGGTGGCGGTGCTTATCTTTCTGGCAATTTTGACATTTCAAATTGCGTATTTAGTGACAACTCTGCCATTTCAGGTGCAGGCTTGTATGCAAAAGGTACAATATCTATAAATAGTTGTGTAGTTAACATGAACAAGGCCACTAGTGGTGGCGGTTTGTATATTTCAAATGGTGCTATAACAATAAAGAACACCTTAATATATAGCAATACTGCCGAGCAAAAGGGTGGTGGTGTGTATTTTGGCGACAATCTTTCTATTACAACTGATTACGAAGAAGTGACACTAGCAAATGCACTTTCCGTAGAGATGAACAAAATAGAGTCTATGGAAAGAGAAAAAGCAACTGAAAAAGTTTACGTGGAGATATTCTCCAACTCGGCTTTAAAGGGTGCTGGCGTATATTATGCAAACAGTGTGACATCAACTTCTACACCTACAGTAAATCTAAACTGGATAAAAATTTACAACAACAAATATAACGGGACAATAGACGAGAAGGTTTTTGGTGGTGGCTTATATATAGAGAAATCTACTGACATTGCAATTAATATAAATAAAGCATATATTTATACCAACGAAGCCTATTATGGTGGCGGAATATTTGTAGAAAAGGGTGCCTCTCTTGACAAACAAATTGTTCTTAATCTTACAAAAACTTATATTTCCAATCGTAATGAAACTATAAAATATCAAACAGTTACCGATGAAAATTACCTTAAAGACGAAGAAAAATTGGGAAATAAGACAATAGATGCTGTGTATGTTACTGTTGATGGCGAAAAACTTTTGCAAGAATATAGCGTAGGATACCAAAATGCAAACAAAGCTTACGAGGGTGCTGGACTATATGTGGGAGAAAATGTCACCATAAATTATAACTCTGGTGAGATGGTATACAATATTGCAACGAATAATGGCGGTGCAATCTTCAATCGTGGAACGATAAATGCCTATAATGTCAGTTTCTCAAGCAATAGGAACGCAAGCAGTGCAGGCGGTGTGTTGTACAATGAAGGAACTTTTGTCTTTAAAGAAAATGCTCATGTGGATAAAGACCAAGAATTCTATGTTGCAAATAGATATGTCAATGGCAAAAATCTTTTCTATGATTTGATAATTGATTGTGAAAACTTTATTAATAACTATGTGACAACTACAATTGCAGTAGATGAGACGTCTACAAGTGTAACTTTGTCACAATATTTTGATGAAAAGATTGCTAGCGGATATAGCGAAAAAACGACTGAGAACAAATATCAAATTTGGCTTACCTTTGAAGAAATTGACCCAGCATTAAAAGACTACATTGTAAAATTTAGCAAGAAAGATTATTACAAGCAACTTGTCGTTGACGAGATGGATGAAGAGCCACTAGAAGACAGTGACATCTTCACTCAATCGAGTACCGGGTCCTTCCTTTTAATCAGTGTAAACAACGATAGCGAAACTACCTGCGGTGTGCAACTTACAAAGAGTAGATACAAGATTTACCTTGACGACCTTTGGGCAACGGACAATAGTGTGGGCGGTGTAAACTATGATTATAGCGAAAACTATTATTTGATTACTTATGATGAACCTTTGGGGACAGCCGAGGGTACGAGTGACAAAGAATATATTGATATTATAAATAGGCAAGCTAAAAAACCTGAGAAGGGTTACGAATTTGAGGGTTGGGCTTACTATGTAAATGAATCTGGTCAAGTCGGTGCAAGGGCGAACTCCTATTATATTGACCAAACAACGATGGAAAAAGTAAACAATATATATGATATAAATAGTAAGTTAGTTAAAGAAGAAAATGGTTTTTATAGACTAGATAGTTTCGCAAACTTTAACGAAAGACATAAAGACTTCAAAATTGAGAGCGATTTCTATGTCTATGCAATTTGGAAACCTGTAATACTTACTATAAAATATCGTTATGTGTCAGAGTATCAAAAGGTGGGCGAGGACGGAGTGTCTAAAGTCGTCGTTGAACCTTATGATGAAATGGACTCTTTGCAAACTGAAAATGTTGTCTTTGGGACGGAAAAATTTAGCTTAAAGACCAAAGACGAGGTGCATCAATATAAAATAGTAAAAATTACGGAGAGTGCTCCAGATATAACTTCATTTACTTTAACAAACGACAAGGGCAAGGACCCATATATATTCTTGCAAAAAATTGTTGTTGATGGTGTAGCGTATGACATAAATATTGACGGCAACAATTATACATTTAATTATACAAATACAGAAGATGGCAATAAATATCAATATCGTCTTGTGCCATTATTTAGACCAATTGGCTATGAAGTTGACTATTATGAAATAAATAGTGAGAAAATCGAGGTAGGCACAGAGATAACAATTGACGAAAATAAAATGGCTACCGGAGAAAATGTAATATATGTTGACGTTTACCTAAAACAAACCGTATATACTATCAATATTGATTTTGGAGAAGGTGGCGTCAGCGATTTAGCGGGCGAAGATATGGGAGCAAAAAAGAAATATTCAATTGACCTAAATATTGGAGACGTCTTTAATTTGCCTACGGATAGATATGTGACTACCTATGAAAATGTGGAGACTGTATACACTCGCAACGAAGAAGGAAGAGTTGACACAACAAGCGACACAATGAAAGTCCTTTGGACAAACAAAAATTATGCTGGGAGCCAAAAACTCTATGCCATTTGCTCAGGCAAGGCTTTGGCTGGATATAGACTAAATGGCAGTATGTATAGTGGCACTTCTATAACTATGGCAATGAATTCTACGGGTAGCATTTCCCTAGAAGCGGTTTGGAATACGGCAGTTTGCTATATCAAGAATGGTATAAGATATGGAGAAGAATATAGAGACGTTTACTATACAAATTTGCCAGACGCAATCGCAACCTTAGATTTGCATGAAGCGGAAAATTACAAGAATACTTCCGCAAATATTGTAGTTTTGTGTGGAAATATTGTACTTGATGATACTATTGAAATAAAAAATCCATACAAAATTTACTCGGCAATTGAAGGCGTGACAATTACTATTACAAAAGATGCGTCTATGTTTAGTTTTAGCAATGAAAACATCTTCTATTTTGGGTGTGACGGGTGCAACTTTGTCGTAGAGGGTGAAAATAAGGGAAGAAGTGTAAGTTTGTTCAATATCAACAGCAAAGTTGTGTTTGGCAAATATGTGACCTTTAAAAATGCACAAACATCGGGCAATGGCGGTGTGATGACACTAAATAATAATGCGGAAGTCACTCTTGCTGGCTCAAAAGTCCTTTCCAACTTAAGTACGGGTACATATGGTGGCGGTGCTATTTATGTGAATGGCGGTGTGCTTACGATGAGTGGCGATGCAATTTTTGAGAACAATAGTGCAAGCAACTCAGGTGGTGTGATTTATGCCAATGGCGGAACGATAAATGTGGCAGATGTACGCTTGTCCAACAACTCCGCTCAATATGGTGGTGCAATATATTCAAGTGGTGCAGTGTTGAATTTTGGCAGTGTTTCAACAGTTTCCGAAGATATTGTCCCAACGGCTACCTTCTCAAAAAATAGTGCAACAAGAAGTGGTGGTGCAATCTACTATTACAATATGGAAAATAATGTGGGTACTTCAACTATCAATTTGATTTTTGAGTCAAATACGGCGGGTGAGAGTGGTGGTGCGATTTACACAGACAAAGGGCTAACGATAACAAACGTTACTTTTAGATTAAATAATGCAAATAGCGGTGGTGCGGTGGCCATTGTGAGTACAGATAATGCGGAAGTAAATATAAGTTCTTCTAGTTTTGCACAAAATAATGCCTTGTCCTATCAAGGTGGTGCAATTTTTGGAGAAAAAGTAAAGTTATACGTGCACGACGATACAACTTTCGAGGGCAACTACTCCAAGTCTTTAGGTGGCGCAATTTATATGAAAGATTCTGATATAATGTTGGAATCAGTCATGTTGACAGGCAACTATAGTATTGATGGTGGCGGTGCAATGGCTGTCGAAAACGGGAGCGTTGTGGCAATTGATTGTCAATTTGTTGGCAATGGTTACAAAGACGCGATAAGAACTTCAACAAATGGTGGTGCTCTTTACTTAAAAAATACGATATTAAATATAAACGATTCGCGATTGATTGGCAATAGGGCGTCTAATAATGGTGGTGCTATTTATCTAGAAGGCACGTCAAGTGCCAACAACACTACTTACGTTGCGACTATAGGCAATTCTGTTTATATTGGAGAAAATATCTCGGGCAACAATGGTGGTGCTGTGGCGGTAGCGGGGGCAAGTTGCTTGACCTTTGCGATAACCGCAAAAGATATCTATGTGTACAACAACATTGCTCAAAGCGGGAATGGTGGAGCTTTCTATTTTGATACCACATATACCACTTCAACTTCTTTTGCAAATGGCGTTGTCGCGGGCAACAAGGCAAATGGCGAAGGCAACGACTTCTATCTTACAAACAAGTCACAAATAGCCTTGTCTGGTGTCGCTTTTAGTGGGGTTATCAAACTTGATGGGAACAATATAACTCCAGCTAGGGTTGACTCGGGTGTATCTATATACATCAATTCGGGTGCAACGGCAAACTTGACGAGCAGTAATGTTGATACAATTTATATCGCAAAAGATGGCAACCTATATTTAACCGATGGCTTTGTACAAAAAGTGTATTTGACTTCGGGGTCCTATATCAAAGCAAATGCTATGTATAATCAAAGATACACCGATGGCGAAACAACGCAAGTGAGTGTATTTGGTGTGACAGAAGGGCAACTGAGAGTGACTATTGACTTGGCTAAAGTTGTGGTTAATTTTGGTACAAGTATAACAAATGCTAAAAATTGCGAAAATAAGTTTACACTTGGGACCTTGTCAAGTTTAGAATATAGCGAATATAAGAAATCAAACGAAAGTGCAAAACAATCAAGTTTGCTCGAAAGATTTGTAATATACTGCAATCAAGCCAATTTGGTTTTGATGAAAATGGCAGAAAAAATTTACATTGACCCAAATAAAGGCACTTTGACCTTTGATACGAATGGGGAAGTTGTTGAGACTTCAAACTTGATTGAATATACCTTTACAGACGAAGACAGCAAAAATGGGACAATGAGTTTCCTTGAAAATATTGAAGGTCATAAGGTTGGGTATATTTTTGGTGAGCCTGACGGTCAAGGCGGTTATAAAAAAGTATTTAAAACTGATGCTGGGGATATGTATACTAGCACAAGTAGAATTCCAATTATTGATGGGATAACTATTCGTGCGCAGTGGACGGAGAAATATTATGACGTAAAGACCTTGCACCAAGCAGAAATTGATGTTACGGAAGATGCCAATGGATACATTAATTTAGACTCCTCACTTCTTAACAATCTTTCTTCAAAAACTACTACGGTGGGAGCAAAATATTCTATTGAGTTTGAGCCTGCGACCATATCTTTCTTTACGTTCTTGCACTATTTGGTTGTATTTGAGTGTAAAGAGGGTGACACAACAAGGTATCTTTCTACCGGGAAAGAGATAGAGCTAATCGGCACAAAGACAAAGATACAAATGGCTTTGTCGCAAGATTACTTGGGAGAAAACGTCTTTAATTTGCTTGATAATTGTGATGGAACAATTTATCTAATTGGTATCTATAAGGCAAACGAAGTGACACTTACAATTAAAGGTGGTGAAAAACCTGAGACGGCACAAGGCTTTGATATTGTAAGAAAGGATAATAGCCAAGTTGCCTTGCACAACAATAGGACACTAAACGAAGACGGCTCAATTACCTACACCTATTATCAAAAAAATTTGTCTATATCCGCTCTAAACTTTATAAACGAATATTATCTCACAAATCATGCGGTGCAATATTTTGACATAACTACAGTTAGTATGGAAGGTGTAATAGACACAAATCTTGGCAAAAAAGACATTGCAGAAGAGAATTGGAGTACGGCTGTCACTATACCTATTTCAAATCTAAGAAGTGTAGAGATGACATGTCATTGGTTTGAAATCGTAGCACAAATTTTTAGGGGCGGAACAATTATAAATGTACGCGAAAAAGACCTATATACTTACATGGACGACTTGAAAAATGGCGACAAACTCACTTTTGTAAAGACGAAAACGGAGCTTACACAACCACTCTTTATTTGTGCCAATGTTACAATAGACTCTAGTGATGAGATCTCGTTTATTAGGAGTTCAAATTATGCTCTTGACATGCGTATGCTTGTTATTGCCCAAAATGCAAAGGTTACTATAAGTAGCAACTACAAGATTGTTTTTGACGGTGAAGAAAAATCTTCTACAGCAAGTATCTTGTATGTGGAGTCTGGTTCAACTTTAGAGATTGAGAGAAATTTTGAAGTTAGAAACAACGTTTCGTATGCATCTCATGCAGGTGTAGAAAATTATGGCACTTTAAAACTTGCGGGAACGAAGATTTTTGGCAACAAGAACATGTCTAGCAATAGCAACTTTGGTGGCGGTATTTATTCGACGGGTGAATACTCGCTTGTAATAGGCGAAGGGACAGAAATATTTGAAAATCAAGCAAGAAATGGCGGTGGAATATACGTTTCGGGCAATTGTGCACTTGAAATTAAGGGTGGCAAGATAACGAACAACTCTGCAAACTATGGTGCCGGTGTGTATTTTGAAAGCAAGAGAGCATCTTCTATGACAGGGGGCGAGATTACTTATAATAGTAACAGCACCACCTCTACTTCAAATACATATGGCGGTGGGTTGTATCTTGCACAAAATTGTGGCGAGTTTAAAATAGATGGCGAGGTGAAGGTTTCCAACAACCAAGCAGGCTACGGTGGCGGTATTTATTGCGAAGGTAATGATGAAGCAAACGCAGATTTCAACGTGCTATCTATTATGAGTGGTTTAATTGCATCGAATAAGGCTGAAAAATATGGTGGCGGTATTTGTATTGGGGATAGGAACAATTCTCCAAACAAGCAAGTCGTTAATATCCAAGGTGGAGAGATTACAAACAATGAAGCCGGGCCTAATGGTGGCGGTATAAGTGTGTTTAGGGGCAAGGTGTCCGTTACAGGCGGAACTATCAAAGAAAACATAGTTACTACCCTAGGTGCATATTTTGGTACAGAGTTGTACGTGTATGCGGCAAGTACTAGTTATGCTGGTGTTGCAAGTATCTATGGCGGTGAGATAGGTATTGAAGATACTGAGACAAAAAGACAAACAGTTTATGTAGATTATGCAAACTCTTGCTATGGCACATTAAATCTTGGCGAAAACGTAAAGATAAATGCTTTGTTAATCGTCAACAACTTTAATCCTACAAGCACAAACACTCTTGTAAATGTTGATAGAGAGTTTAGTACTGACAACAACAATCAAATCGTAGTTGTTGCAACCAATCTCCCAAGTGCAAGTGACTCGTCAAGCGTGGTGTATCCACTTGTAAAATTTGCGGACAACGCAGAGTGCAATTGTGACCATTTTGTAATGGAAACAAACGACAATTATAGAGTTAAAGCAAGCGGACAATACATTGTTATTGTGCCAGCATATTTCACGCTTACATTGTTCTCCAATGGTGGAGACTTGACTTATAGTGGCAACTATTCTTATACAGTAGAAAACAACAATCTTGTCTTTGACGTAAAGTACAAGACGGAAATTGATAAGGAGATTTTGCCATATGTTTCTGCAACAATTGCAAACAAAAAATTTGCTAAGTGGCTAGATGAAGATGGTGTGGAATATGCAGGGCAAAAAATGCCTTATGAAGACTACTCTTTAACAGCCAATTGGTCTAAAGAATTCTATTATTTGACAATCGATTTCAACGATACGAAAGGTGTTGGACGTTATGGAGTCAAGCTTAATAAAGACAACTTGCCACAAAATGCAACCTATGATATCAAAAATAAGCAAATAACTTTTGAGGTCTTTGTCGACGCAAATAGTGAAGATAGTTATGGACAAAAGGCGATAGAGAGTCTCAAAGGACTTTTGACAAGGAGCAACTACACATTGGCTGGCTATAGCACAAGCCAATTGTCAACACTTTTTGGCGTTGATGGTAGTGGGTTTAAGATGCCAAGTGACGACGTTATCCTATATTGCATGTGGGCTCAAAAGACTTACTCTATCAAATTTGTAAGTAGTGACCCAGAGTATGAATATTTATTAGAAAATATTGCGGTGGACGAGGCTATTTATCTTGATGCAGATTTTGCAAGGGAAAATTGGCATATTGCTTCTTGGACAGCAGGCAATGAGACATTTGCCTATGGCAAAAAGGTTTTCAATTTGTTTGACGCCCTTGGTGTGTCGATAATTAGCGAAGACCCTATCCTACTTGTTTTGACGGCAGTTTGGGAAGAAGATACCTTTAATATCACCTTTGATAGCAATGCGAATGGCAAAACTGTTTCAGGGAATATTTCGCCAGCAAAGCCAACATACAATAGCGGATATACCTTTAATGAAAATGATAAGTTTAGTCTAGACGGCTACACACAAGTCGGTTGGTCGCTTGATAAAAATGCTAAATATAATGACGAAGGCGTATACAAGTTTACTGATACCTTTAGAAATACCGACAAACTTGAAAACGTGACTTTCTATGCAATTTATCAACCCTTGTCATATACTGTTACCTTGCAAAATTACGATGGCAATTCAAATTATATTACAAAACCATATTATCGAGACGAAGAGTTTGAACTCCCAAGGGTTTTTGAAGAAAATGACCTTGCACAAACAAATGCAAAGCAAGGATTTACTAAAAAACCAAATCACTATTTTGTGGGTTGGTCGACGGATATTGATGCTAAATATCCAATGTATGGCGATGGAGAAAAAGTTGTAAATATTTCAACAAATCAAAATGTTTCGCTATATCCTGTTTGGGTTAATTACAAAGTGCAAGCAACCATTAGCAACAAAACTCTCGTGGTAGAAGCAGACGATGCCGGGGTGTTAAAACTTGATAATGCAACGCTTTATGAGTTCGTTCCACTAGGGTATATTCCTACTCAAATAAAGATTGGGGATAATACGTATAATTTTGTAGATAAGGCAGTCAGTGTGACAATTCCTAGTGAGATAAACGGGGATACAGTCTTTGGGACTGTTGCGATAGCACCAAAGACGTACACTATAAACTACTATAATGGAGAAACCTTGCTGTCTACTCAAGATATTGCTTTGGGTGACGCACTTTCCTTGCCAAGTGGCAATTATAAAGGCTTCTCCGTCAATAGCGACGGCTCGACATTGAATCTTTTGGCTACTGATACAATTTTGCAAAGTGATATGCTAGAGAGAATGTCTCACTATATTGATTTGTCGCAAGATACTATCAATCTTTATGCAGTGACAAAGGATACCTACACAGTAACTTTTGATTTAAACTGTGGCGATAGCAAAGTTTATCAAGGGACAAAGGAGATAACCTCTATTGAGCCTTTGACGGGCAAGGTTGGTACAACAATTACTCTTGAATATATGGACCTAGAACTTATAGGCGGTATTTCGGTCGGTGACTTTGGCTCGTTGATGGGTTGGAGTTTGAGTAAAGATGCCACAAAGCCTGAGTTCGATAAAGACAACAATAGTGTGGCTTTTGTGGGGAATGTAACCCTTTATGCTGTGTGGAAAAAATACACAAACCCAAGATACTTTACCTTTAGCGAAGACGGGACAAAGATTTTGGGCTTAAATGAGACAGGTTATGATACAATAAGCGGGACAACCCTTGTTTTGCCAAATTATAGCCTTGATGAAAATGGTGCCCCATATAAGCAAATAACTTCTATTGGAAAATTTGAGAACATGAAGTCCAATATTATGACTATTGACTTAGGTGCTATGAAGGGGCTAACTACTCTTGACGATTTTGCCTTTGCAAGCCTAGGTGATGTGATAAGTATAGTAGGAGTTGGGGCAAAAGTAAACGTGGGGCAAGGTGCATTTGCTGGAAAAAATATCAAGACGATAGGACTTGACTCGTCTTCAAAATACGTCCTTGATAGCGACGGCAATATGTACGAAAACGTTAATGGCAACCTAAAATTGCACACCTATTTGCCAAAAAATACGACTGAAGGTCAAACTTTGACAATAGAGGGTGACGTGAATGGAGTTTTGCCATACGCTTTCTACAATGCAAGTTTTGCTCATCTTGTTGTGAAAGACAAGGATACTGTCTTGAGTGATAAATCTTTGGCAGGTACAACAAAAATGACAACGCTTACTTTGTCTATGTTGAAAAATGACGACAAAGACTATACCTTGGAATATTTGTTTGGCACGACGGAAAATAATATTACAAAAGTAATTCTAAATTGTAAGGTGACTGAAATTGCAAGCAATATGTTTGCAGGTTGCAACAAATTAACCAAAGTTATGATATCTTCGGGCACGATAAGCAAAATCGGTGCAAACGCTTTTAAAGATTGTACAAGTTTGATAATAAGCAACAATGCGGGCGAAATTGATTTGAGCAAGGTGGCGGAAATTGGCGACAACGCCTTCTATGGAGTTAAAAAACTTCCAACAGAGTTGTATTTAGACAACGCGTTAACCATTGGCAACAATGCTTTCTCGGGGACAAACATAACAAAAGTTGTTTTGTCTAGCCTTGCTACGGGTATAAGTAGTACCGCTTTTGAAAATGTGACAAGTTTGACGTATGCCAAAGTGTACAACGACAATTCTTTAATTGCTGTGACGAATGGCACTGGTATCAACAAGACAAGTGGTACAATTGAGACAAGAGCAAGTTACTATATCGCAAAAGAGCAAGACTTGCTAAAATTTGCAAATGTTGTGGTGGAAGATAGTATAGAAGTCTTCTCTCAAGACAAAAAATCGCGTGGAATGTTTAAAGATTTTGAGTCGGCACTTGCAAATTGCAAGGATAACGACACCCTTGTCGTTAGATGCAACATGATAATTCGTAAACAAGTAGTTATAGACAAACAAGTGACAATAGCTGTAGGACACTCAAGAACAATTTCGACCAACTTTAATAGTGTAACTATTAAGCGAGCAAGCGACTTTAATGCTTCGGCTTTCAAAGTAACTGCAAGGACTCTAAAACTTGGTGGAGAAATAGAGACTTTAACAAATGAGCAATATGTAACATTAGATTTTGTCTTTGATGGAGAATTAGATTTAAGAAATGCAAGTTTGTTTGAAGTTGACTGTTCTAATGTAACAATAGAAAGCAATGTTTCCTTCCTTCGCAATGTCGCAACTTGCAACGGAAGCGTGTTTAATATCAAAAATTATGGCAAAATTGAAATAAATGGTGCAAAGTTTAAAGAAAACAGCGCAAAACTAGGTTCAAGCACGACGGGTTATGGTGGTGTAATTTACTTAGAGGATAGCGAACTTGTTGCAACCAATGCAACCTTTACAGGCAACTCCGCTACTTATGGTGGTGTGGTATATTCTACGGGCTATAGTCGAGTTGTTGTAAAGGGTGGCAATAGTGTGATATCTGACAACACGTCCAACTTCGGCGGAGTGTTGTATCTTGGGTCAACAAGCAAGGACGAGTCTTATTGCAACGAAATTGATGGCGCTGTGTTAGAAAACAACAAGACAAGCGATGTAAATTACGAAAAGGGTTGCGGTGGTGCTGTTTATCTACGTGAAGGTATGTTAAAAATTTACGGAAATGCAGAACTCAAAGGCAACTCGGCAACTTATGGCGGTGCTATCTATGTATATTCTGGTGTTGTATTTGTAGACAAGGCAATTTTGAGTGAAAATGGTACAAGCAACACCGAACGTGGCGGAGCTATATACGTGGGCGAATTTGGTGTAATTAGGATACGCAATGCAGGGACAGATAGTGAGCCAAGTGGAGCAGAAATAACTTGCAACAGAGCTATACTTGGTGCAAACATTTACTTTGCTTCTAGTTATACAACGGTAGGTATGGTGTCTTATATCGAAGCTGGCACAATAGGATATGGCAATAGGCAAAGTAAAAGTAGCGAAAAGAATATCTCTGGCTTAAGTTCTTATTATGGTGGTGCAATTTATATCGAAAAAGGCAACTTTGTTATCAAAAACAATGCAAAAATAGAAGAAAATGTTGCTGGTAATGGCGGTGCAATCTATTTGTCTGAAGGCACTTTGACAATAAAGAATTTAGTTTCTCCAATTCAAAACAACAAAGCAAGATATGGTGGGGCTGTGTATGTGCGTGGTGGAGATTTTGAGATGATTGCAAGTTCTATTACAAACAATATTGCTGTTAACGGTGGTGCTATGGCTGTGTTTGGCGGGAATGTAATTGTACGTAGCAAAGACAACGCAAGTTTGTTTGCAAGCAACGTCGCTAGTGTAGATGGTGGTGCGATATATGTATCAAACGGCAAGATTACATTGTATGCCCAAAGTGGAACGACCGTAAAATTGCTTGAAAATAGTGCAAAGAATGGTGGTGCAGTCTATATCGCTGGCGGGGAATTTGTCACAAGGGGAATAAATGTTGTAGATACAGGTTCCGCTAATCTAGAAGACCAAGTTGTTAGCTTTGTAAGAAATACTGCAACAGAATCTGGCGGTGCAATGTATTTGGCAAGTAGTTTGGTTTCGACAACGCAATCAAAGGCTACAATAGGAGATAATACACTCTTTACTAAGAATGTTGCATACGTTAGTGGTTCGGCAATTTACACCAATGCAAATCTTGACCTTCAAAAAGCACAAATCATAGGAAATATTTTGGTAAGTAGTTCTACTTTGACAAGCGAAGAAAATGATGCATTAAAAGGCGGAACGGTGTTTGTAGATAGTCTTGCCATTGTGTACTTTAGAGAAACGAGTTTAAGTTTGAACTATCTAAGGACTTATTATGATGATGGCTCTATCAAAGATGATTACACAAGTGTGTATGCGGGCATTGTTCATGTCGGCACAAATTACAACACGTTAAATATCTCGAACAAAAGTGCAATTCTCAACGTAGTCTATCTTGGCGAAAATGCAAAGATTACCATTATAGACAAAGCAACGAGAACAGAAAAACAACAGGCAAATTATGTTATTACGCTAGAACTAAAAGGTGTTACTGTAAGCACAAGAATTCTTGTTGCGCACTTTGCGAGTGAAGATGCTTGCGACTTTAAAAAATTTTATGCACCTTCTATAGTGTTTACTCAAGAAAGAAATTACGTCTATGCTACGGGGGCTAGGGTTATAGACAGCAATGGCAACTCGTATGCAAATATAAAAGATGCTGTAAGCTCTGCACCTACAAGCACCAATCCATTCGTTTTGCAACTTATAGAAGACATTGAGATTGACGAGAACACCGTAGTCGTTGTTCCTAAAGGGAAACATATCGTTATTGTATCAAGTGCGGACCCAGAAGATGGACATATGTATAGGATTTCAAGAGCAGATGGATACTATCAATATTTGTTTATTGTTTATGGCACGCTAGAGTTCAACACAAACGTTGCACTTGCTGGGAAGATAGATTGTAGCAACCCTGTTCCATTGGAAGTTCGTGGCAATATAAATTCTAGCACGAGCAGTAAAAATGTAACTTCTCTTATCTTTATTGGTGGAGATGCTTCAAATAGCCTTGATTATAGCGAAGGTGGAAAAGTCGTTCTCAACAACAATGCTAGACTTACAAGCAACAAAGCCGATTATAAAGGCACAATAACTCTTGTAAATTCTACCAACGGCATAACATCTATCAATATAAGTGACCCATCTTGTGGTGGTGCGGTGTATGTAAGGGGCGGAGTGCTAGTGCTTGATGGTGGAACAATTGACAATTGTAGTGCAAGCAATGGTGGTGCTGTGTATGTTCATAGTGGTGAAGTGCAAATACCTTATGTAAACAATAATTATGGCATAAATAACAACAAGGCAGAAGCCGACGGCGGTGCGATTTATATCAACAATGGTTTGTGCAGTATTGGTGATATGGATAGAGACGAAAAGGTAATTATTTCTAGCAACACAGCCAATAGGGGTGGTGCAATATTTGTTGGCGCACATGCAAGTTGTGAAATTATTAAAGCGGAAATCAAGAGTAATACAGCAACTTCCGCTGGTGGTGCAATTTACTTTGCAGGCATTTACAATAGCGAAACTAATAGTGGCGAATTGACACTAAGAGAGCAAGTTGTGATAAGCGATAATTATACAGATGGCGATGGCGGTGGCATTTATGCGGAGAGTGGTGTGGTTACACTTGGTAAAGATAAAGTGGCAGACACCAATAGAGTGCAAGTAATAAGCAATCATGCACCATATGGCAATGGCGGTGGAATATATATATCAACAGGTGCAAAACTTGTGACAAATTATGCCACAGTTTCTAGCAACAACGCACAAAAAGGTGGCGGGTTGTACTTTGCGGGGAAAGACGACGTCGATGCAAGTGCAGTTGCAAATACAACTTTTAAGAGCAATGTTTCGTCAATTGACGGTGGAAATATTTATCTATATCAAGGTACGCTCACAATAAGTGATTCGCAAATTATAGCAGGTCAAGCAACAGATGGTTGTGGTGGCGGAATTTATAGTGAAAATAAAGTTGAACTTACACTAAGCAATGTAGAGATGTATAGCAACGTAGCAAATATGGGTGGTGCTATGTATCTAAAATCAACTCTTACGACAAAGATTTATTCTTCTACTATAGGAAAAGAAAATATTGGCCAAGAAACCTATGGCAACGAAGCAACAACTTATGGCGGTGGCATTTATGTTTGTGATGGTACTTTGTATATTGAATACGTTGAAGAGGCCGATGAAAAGGCAACCAACGAGAGTTCAAAGAATACCTTTATAGGTTACAACAACGCACAAAATGGTGCAGGTATTTACATAGAAGGCACAAGAGATGTCGTGGTAAAAATTTACAACACAGCTATTGAAGGCAACTCGGCAAAGGTAAAAGATGGCTCTTCGTCGGCAAATGGTGGAGGACTTTATGTCAATGGTGGGCAGGTCGAGTTGATAGGAGACGAAAGTTCGGTTACATCTATTGTTGGCAACTCAGCAAAAAACTACGGAGCCGGCATCTATCAACAAAATGGCTTGGTCGTGCTGACGGGCAACATACGTATCAACAATTCAATTGGCGAAGATGGCAAAGAAGTCGTTTTAAATGGAATCACACTCAATGCAAATATGGAAAAGAAAGCAAGCGGTGAGATTACATATAGAGATGTGTTTGATAGTAGAAATGGTCTTACATGTGGCTTTGTTGTTAGGGGCGCAAATAATACTTCCATGGATATCACAGACGGAGTATTCCTAATGAGCAACAATTCCTTTGTGTCGGCTATTGAGGCTATGTGCGACGAAGACGGTGCTTTTGGGATAGGAGAAGACAAGATAAACCTTGCAGTATCAAAAATTATCAAAATTACTTGCACGCAATATGTTAATGGAAGAGAAGCGGTAAGGTTTATAAAAAATCAAAATGTTGACTTCGTAAAAGATATGTTTGAAATTCCGGTAATTACGGGTAGTTTGTTGACAGAAAAGATTGACGAAAGTGACCTTAAAAATTATCTTATTGTAGGACCACAAAGGTTTAAAGAATTCAACGTCACTACAAAGGTAGAAGGTGGTAAAAAGGTCCCACAAGTAAAAATTGTCAAGACCTACTTAGAGTTGCAAGAAGCTTTGACAAAAGCGGGCGATGGTAACTTGCTTGTAGCGGAAACTTCTAATTACACAGAGACCTACGAGATAAATAAAACTCTTGAAATGCCAGCGGGCAAGACTTTAACTTTGGTGGGAAATGGGAGCTTTACTATAACAAGGGCTAAAAAATTCTACGACATTATGTTGAGAATTAATAAAGGTGGCACCTTGTATATAGGACAAAATGTTGCCTTGGGCGATATTTATGGCAAATCACTTACTGTTGAAGGCGTAGAAGGCAATAGTTATTCAATCTCTCAAGGAAGTTCCTTGACTTTTGAAGGTCGAGAGGGCGCCAATGGAATGATTGAGAATTATGGCACGTTAACCTTGGGAAGTAGTGCGTTCTTTACAAAAGAATCGACTGCTACCAATGGTGCTGTTGTAAAGAACTACGGCTTGCTTACTATCGATGGGGCAACATTAAAAGAAAACAAAGCGATTTATGACGGCTCTGACTCTGTAAATGGTGGCAACGGTGGCGTAATTTATTCTAATAGTATAGAAAAAAATAAAGTTTCGTTGAATATTGCTAGTGGAACAATAAGTGACAATAGTGCTGAGATTTATGGTGGTGCAATTTATGTCGAAAGCAATCAAGCAGTGTCCATATCAGGCGGAACCTTTAGAAACAACTCCTCTTTGCTTGGTGGTGCAATATATCTAAAAGGCTCAACCTTGACCATTTCTGGCGGGCAGTTTGAAAAAAACTTTACACAACTCAGCAATGACTTTGAAAGTGGTGATGGCGGTGCTATTTATGGCACGAGTGTGGATAATTATGAGCCTATGATACGACTTGAGAGTGGAACGTTTATCAACAACATAGCAGGGCTTGACGAAGAAAATGACACTTCTTGGGCTGGCAATGGAGGTGCAATATGCTTGATGCTTAACACTGGCTTTGAGTCACTTATAGTTTCAAATGTAACGATGACTCAAAATAAAGCTACGAATGGCGGTGCGATATATATTCACAGCGAGAGCGGTGGCGGGTCTGCCAATATAAATTACGGAAATTGCTATTCAAATAGTGCAATGGAAAATGGCGGATTTATGTCTTCGTACAACATAACTCTCAATCTTACAGGTGGAACTATCAAATCAAATAATGCCAATAAAGGCGGGGGCTTCTTCTTGACCGACACAACCCTTTCTGTAACCCAAAATGGCGACAACATGCAAAATCTTGACATAACAGAAAATGTCGCTAAGGAAAAAGGCGGGGCGTTCTATTTAGACTTCTATACGGGAGCGGACTTCAATTATACTCCATCTTCCAATGAAGAAGACGGCAAAATTAAGCAAGCGAGCATTACAAACAATTTAGCTCCACTTGGCGGTGCAATATATATTGAAGATGCTCAGGAGATGCAAGAAAGAACGGGAGCAAAAGAACTTAAGTCTTCAAAAGTCCAAATTCTCTTTAAAGGTGTTATAATATCTGGCAACGGGATAACCTCTGGCGACACATTAAAGGCTGTTTATGTAACTGTTGAAGGCAGGGTGAGAATAGCAAAAGAAGGCAAGAGCAATTCAACTGTTGTTTCAAACAATTTGCTTATTAAAGACCAAATTTATTTAAAGGAACGTGAAGAAGGAGAAGGTAAGGAGAGATTCGCTTGGATTTATGTGGCAGGTTACAATCCAAAACTTGATTATATCCCAATTGCACTTGATGTAGGCGAAAAGGAATTTGACGTTGTTGTTGCAAAATTTGAGGAAAATCTTGACGAAGACCAACTCAATCCGGATATTTTTGAAGGCGTAAATGAAGATGGAAAAGAACTTGTCTTCTTGTGTAGTACAGACAATTCTGCCATTGTGACGGGTGAAAGAGCAGTTGCAAGGGTGTATAATGAAGGAAAAAGAACAAGATACTATTCCAACTTGCAAAATGCTTTCCAAGCTTCAAAATTAACCGCAGAAACAAAAAATGGCTCTGAAACCTTTATCTATTTACTAAAAAATGATGACGATTATGTGTACAATGTTGCGGGAGCAAATTTTGGTGATTTGAGTTATAGTGGCAAAATCGTTATTCTTTCTGGCACTTATGACGAAGAGAACAAGACGCTTACTGAAGATGACGTAGAAAGCAACTACAAGACAATTATGCTCAACGATACGAGTGGAAGGGCCTTGTTCAATCTTGTGTGGAAAAATACAACAATTGAGCTGAGACACCTTATCATCAGTGACGGAAATACGATGCCTCTTGCCAAACTGACACAAGGTTCGCTTATAATTAGCGATGTTATATTTAGAAATATGAGCGCTAATCATGCAATTGTTGAGACAATGCAACCAGAAAGTAGCACTGCAAACGATACAACAGATACAACTGACACAAGTGTAATCAACAAAGTTAATATCGAATTAACAAATGTTACCTTTGACAATTGTTACAGTACTGAAGATTTTATTCTTAAATTTAAAAACGCCACGGTTGCAATTGAGAATTTAAAAGTCAATGGCAATGGAAGAAATGCAAGTATCTATGTGGGTGCTGGGACAACAGCGGAGATATCCAATAGTGAAATTAGAAACTCCTACAATAGCAAAGGCTCGGGTGGTGCAATCTATCTACGTGATGCAAAATTGGAGTTGATAAACACAACAATTTCAAATTGCGAGGCTGTTTCGGCAGGTGCTATATATTGTTCGGGTGAGGATACAAAACTAACATTAAATAGCAATTGTATTTTAAGTGACAACAAAGCGTCTACAACTACAACAACCAATGGCTGTGGTTATGGCGGTGCGTTGTTTATCACAGATAGTGTGCAAGCTATAATAAATTGCACAATGACAGGCAATACTGCCGGGTTTGGTGGTGCAATTGCAGTCAAACTTTCCGCTCAAAAATACCCTACAATTCAATTATATTCGGACACAAACACTCCGCTTACAATATCCAACAACCATGCAATTTATGGTGGTGCAATTTACTTCGACTCTACAGGGTATGGCACGCTTGGGAGTGATTCGCTAGACAAAGTGGAAAACTTAAAAGACGCTGTTGACATTATAAGATTTGTAGACAAGGTCATTTTGAGTGGCAACGACGGCAAAGTTTCAACCTCAAAAGATATTTCAAGTTATGGTGGTGGTATATATGCCAAAGGCTTGTTGCATTTGACATACGAGACAAGTGGCAATTTGGAGATAACAGGCAACCAAGCAACCTATGGTGGTGGTATATATGTTGCAGACCAATTGTATTCTTTAGACTATAAAGACATTACAAATTCTTCAGGGCAAACAGTAAGTGTTGCTAGCAAAATACAAGACAACTTTTTGAGTAAAAACGTAAATATCCACAACAACACAGCGACAACTGATGGTGGTGGAATATACATTGAGAATGGTTTTATTGACTTAAACAATGCAAATATTACGGAAAATGTTGCAAATAATGATGGCGGTGGCGTTTATATTGCACAAAATGCAATTTTGCTTACTCCAGACCCATCGTCGGGAAATGCTTTCTACACATCTCTTATTGGCAACACTGCTAAAAGAAATGGTGGCGGGATATATTACAACTACTATTGCGAAGAAGCGGACAGAAATGGCGATATTTACAAGTATTATGACAATGTAAATGTAGACTTGCAATATTTGGCATTTACGGGTCATAAGAGTAAATATTCTGGCAATGGTGGTGCCTTGTATATAAACACCTACAAAAACATTACAATAAGTGACATTGTTATGGGAGAAGTGACCAACAAGGCTACCAACGGTGGTGTGTTCTATATCGAGAAAGGCACGATAACATTCGTCGAAAATTATAAAATCGAAAACGGTCGCGCAACCAATGGTGGTGGCTTGTATATAGGTAGCAATGCAACTGTTTATCTAAATGGGGCGATAGTTCAAGATTGTACGGCTTCTAATGCTGGTGGCGGAGTGTATTCCAAAGGCACCTTGTACATAAATGCGGGGTCAAAGATTTACGCAAACTTTATGGAAAGTGGAGACACGACAAAAGGTGGCGGTTTGTATGTGGCAGGCGGTGAGACTGTGCTAGAAGGTAAAACCGACCAAAAAGATTGTGCAATTATCACAAGCCTTGAGCCTACAATTACCGATAAGAGTAAATATCATGCGTATAATGGCGGTGGCATGTATGTGGCGGGTGGAACGGTCACGATAAATGGCAAAATAACTAGCACAGGCGCTAAAGAAGGAAAGAGTACTATTGCTGTCAAGAGCAACAATGGCAATGGTGGCGGGTTGTTCGTCGCGGGCGGACTTGTGACGATAGGCAAAGACGGCTTGATTTCATCGTGCTATGCAGATAGAGGCGGTGGTGTGGCGATAACGGGTGGCAAGTTGACAGTTCTTGGGCATATTGGTACATACGAAGTAACTGAGACGTCAGAGAATGGCACAGTCACTACGTATACAGCTGGTGCAACCAACAGCGCGACAGGCGGTTATGGTGGCGGTATCTATATGGGCGGTGGTGAACTTGCCTTGTCGGGTGCACTTATGGGCAACAGTGCAACATATGGCGGTGGTATTCACTACACTGGCGGAACATTTGTTAATGAGAATGGCACAAAGACGAGCTTTACGGTCAGCATAAAGAAAAATTCGGCAGTTTATGGCGGTGCAATATCGTTTGGTGGTGGATTTAGTCGTAGCTACTGCGAAAATGCGTCGTTCTCTTTTGCAGAAAATACAGCAACCTATGGTGGCGGGTCAATATACGTCAAGTCTAACGGAACAGTTACAATTGCCGTTCCACTCACGATATCTAGTTCGACAGGTGATATTGCGCGTGGCGGTGCAATTTATGTTGCTAGTGGAAATTTGACCTTGGCAAATAGCAGTATCTCGATATCAAATTGCAGTGCAACTAATGGCGGTATGGCGTATGTAGCAAGTGGAACGCTCAACTTGTCGTCGGGTAGTTTTTATGGAAACTCGGCAACACGAGGTGGCGTGGTGTACAACTGTGGCAGAACAACCATTGGTAGTGGGGCTTACTTTTCGGGTAATAGCGCAACAAGTGGCGGTGGTGTGTTCAATGCTGGTGGCACAACTTCACTTGCTGACTATGCGAAGCTGAGTGGCAACTCTGCAAGCTATGGTGGCGGTGTGTATCTGTCAAGCGGGACATTAAGTATAAGTAGCAGTGCAAGTGTTCGATCCAACTCTGCGACCGAAGGTGGCGGTGTCTACGTCTCTGGTGGTTCAATCTCAGGCAATGGAGATATTTGTTACAACAGTGCAGATCGTGGTGGTGGCGTGTATACTTATAGCAGTTTGGGTGGTGCTTATATTATAGGAAATAGTGCTACCTATGGTGGTGGTGTGTACTTCAATGTTTATTCGAGATACTCCTACACTTGTTCGAGTAATATCTACTCTAATAGTGCAAGTTCTGGCGGTGGTATATATGTGACAGGCGGTGGCAAACTTTCGATACAAGGTACAATTGGTAGCGAAAGTAGAGGCAACAGTGCAAACGGCGTTGGTGGTGGAGTTTATGTGACGGGTAGCACTCTTGTAGTGTCGCAACAAATTTCCTACAATAGTGCAACAAATGGTGGCGGAATTTATGCTACAAGCTCTACAGTAACTTTGAAATCTGATGTTTCAAATAATACAGCAACCAATGGTGGCGGTGTGTATGGGGATAATAGTTATATATCTGTCGATTCTGGCAATGTATATGATAATACGGCAAGTTCTATTGCAGGTGGTGTCTATTTGAGTGGCGGGTCTCTCTTTGTAGCTTCCGGTCAATGGATAAGTTGCAACACAGGTGGTTCTAAAGTGGGTGGCGTTTACGCATACGGTGCGGACGTTACAAATAATGGCGGGATTGGTTCAAACAGCAGATCTAAAGTAGACTCAGATAAGTTTACAATTGGCATTGAGTATGTCTATGAACACACTTCTTTGGTCGCAGATTTATATCAAACTAGCGGAAAACTTAGAAACTATGGACGATTGATAAATACAAATAGATATAGTGACGGCAGTAGATATATAACTTATTATCGTGGAGGTTCGTATTCGTCAGAAGTTTATCTTGGTGGAGTTGTAACGGGAGACGTATTATATGGTGGCAATTGCAATGGCTCATCAGTTGAGATGGATGCGGGGTCGATGGTTTATAGTATGGTAGCGGGTTATTATTTCAACAACTATTCTGTTTTGTATTTGCGGTTCTGGGCAAATAAGCATCATGATGGTTATGGTTGTAGGTATTGCGGAAATACCATATGGACTACGTGTACTAATTGGATAGATTATGACAACAATGTTAAAAGTTCAAAAATAAGAGTTTACACTCCAAATGGCAGTACTCTCAAAAATGAAGACAACGAAGGGAATTTTATAATGAGCGATTTGATAGAAAGAACAAATTGGACTACCCCTGTTACGCCTTGCAAAGATAAATGGCATGTATGGCTATCGGCTGGCTATGGATTTTGGTATAATTATAATAATGGTACATTGTTAAGTTACTATAAGAAAATACTTACTTGGGGAGGCTGTCTTTCGGTATGTGGAATTGTTATAGGATACTATGAATAACTTTTTTGTAAAGTGTCCTTACAGCCAAACATATTACGGCAAAATACATCAAACTATCTTGCATACTAAATATCTTTAATATTGCTAAACATATTAGGACTGTTCTAAAAATAAAAAACACACTCTTGCTTTATGCGGGGGTGTGCTTTTTATCGCTTGCTCAAATTTGTAAAAGGGGGTATAATAAAAATATGGAAGAAAAAGAATTGGAAAGGTTGATTGGCAGTTTTATGATTTTGCCGGGGGTTGGCTACAAGACTGCTCAACGCTATGCGTATAAAATTTTGGATATGGATAAAAAACGGGTGGAAGAATTTGCAAATTGCTTGATAAATGCAAAGGATAAGATTAGGTTTTGTGCCCGTTGTGGTGGCTTTGCGGAAGGGGAGTTGTGCAACATATGCAAGAATAGGCATAGCAAAATTATTTGCGTGGTGGAAGAGCCAAAAGACATTGCAACACTTGAGAAGGTGAAGAATTTTGACTGCCTTTATCACGTGCTAAACGGGTGCATAAGTCCGCTTGCTGGCAAGGGGCCTGACGATATAAGGTTGAAGGAACTTTTGCAACGCGTCAACCAAGAAGACATTGAAGAAGTGGTGGTTGCCACCAACCCTAGTGTGGAAGGGGAAGCTACTGCTATGTATATCGCCAAAATATTAAAGCCACTCAATATCAAAGTGACAAGGCTCGCACAAGGGCTGTCTCTTGGGAGCGACATAGACTATGCCGACGAAGTGACCTTGTCCAAGGCCATTGAAGGTAGGCGGGAGATATAGCCTAAAGGAATCTAAACAAGGCAAAGTTGGACAAAAAGCACAAGCAAAATAGACCAATTGTGCGAGTGATAATATTTGTAATGAGAAAATATCTAAAACTCATTTTGCACACACCCGCAAAGGCGCACAACAAGTCGTCTGGGAAAAAGGGAAAAAGCATCATCACAAAGAACATGACCTTTCCCTTTTGAAAAAGTTGTTGAACGGCAAGAGTTTGCTCGCTTCCCACCGCCCAAATAAGAAGTTTGATGCCGACGAACTTTCCAAGAAGATAAGCAAAAACAGAGCCAAGCATTATCGCAAACAAACTTATGGCAAAGGCAACGTACGGCCCAAAAAGTATAACGCCCACAACGGTGGTGACACTGGACGGCAAGGGAAGAATAGTGACTTGCAAAAATTGTAGCAAAAAAAACACGACATAGGACGAAACTCCTGACGATAAAATAAGAGTTTGAAGCTCCTGTATGTTGCTAAATTTGCCAAGTATGCCCGTCGATTTGAAAAAATAGTACAGCCCGACCGTCGCACCAAGGGATATGATAAAAACGACAAACAATTTGCCGTACTGCTTGAGCATCTTTGCAAAAATTTTCATATTTAATTTTATGAAATATTTTTACAATAAAGACCTTGCAAAATTTGGTTTATTTTAAATGTACA
>CAVHMC010000005.1:0-21766 GCA_963636895.1 Oscillospiraceae bacterium
AAAAAAGTGTTATTTTTTTTAAAAAAGTGTTATTTTTTTAAAAAAGTGTTATTTTTTTTAAAAAAAGTGTTATTTTTACTTAGATAGAAAGTAATGTTTACAAAAATTTGTTAAGGCTATTAACAAAGGTTTCAAGGACTTTTTTAGCAACCAAAAGTTAACTCCTTAAATAATATTTTTTTATTTTTTTCAAGAAAATAGTACAAAATTCAAGAAAATAGAACATAAGAAGAAATAAAAAGTCAAAAAATTTTGTAAAAGAAAAAATGGCAAATAAATCTTGCGATTTACTTGGGGCGAATTTAAATTGTAGGCATAAAAACTCTTGATATACATAAAGAGTATGGCATAAAAGTGTTTTAAAATATTGTCACACTTTAATTGACAAAGATAGAATAAAATTATATTATTTATAATAGAAAAGTGGTTTGTGGTGGGCTTTTTTTGACAAAGGTTGCTATTTTTTAAGTAGGGTCAAAATCTTTGTTTGCCACAAATCTTGGTCGTTTATTTGCAATATTACAGTTTATTTAATTTATCAAAATGGGAGTTTTTATGAAAAAAGGCACTCTTACTTTTAGTGGAATTTTGACAATAATTTTTTCGGTTATTTTGCTTGGTGTGTCCGCACTTTTGCTTGGAAGGGCGTTTAATCTTTCTCTTGTGTCAGAAGGCATTTTGGCACAAGTTATTGCTCTTTTTTGGCTTATCTTTGTTGGGCCTGTTTCTTCTTTTTTGCCAAATGTAAGTTTTTTAAATATCCTTTTACCTGCACTACTTTTTGTTTTTTGTGTGATAAATTTTTTTGGTGGAATTTTTCAACTCAAAAGTAGAAAGGCGGAAGGGAAAAAACTTGTAAGGGCGAAGAAATTTAACAAAATATCAAATATTTTTAGGATAATCTTTTGCTTGTTCATCGTTTTCTTTGTTGTCCTTTGCTTTATAAAGGAAGAAATAAAACTTGCAAATTCAATTGTATCTCAAGAATTTGGCTTTGAATATGTGGGGCTTGTTGTGGCTGGCATTTTTTTGGTTTTGGGGGTGCTTTCTTTTGTGTTGCCAACCTTGGGTTACAAGGGTGTAAAAGGGGGAACGCAAGATAATGCCCAATATCAAGATGTAAATCAAAATGGACAAGACGGGCAATATTACGACCCTAACAATATCAATGCTCAAGGGGACGGGCAATACGAGGAGACGGGCTATCAAGAGCAACATTATGCCTACAACAACACTCAACCTATTAACCCAAACGACCTTATCACCGACCAAACGCAACAAGGGGATACATTTAGCATTGTTCCGGGGCAAAATGGGGTACCTATCAATATAACTCAAAAGGGCTTGGAAGACTTGGCAAGGCTGGAAAGACTTCATGCAAGTGGTGCAATCGACGACCTAAATTACTATGCTTTGAAGCAAAAAATTTGCGAAATCAATTTGGGTTGATTTTACAAACATAAAAAAACTTTTAAAATAGGTTTAATGTTTATTAATTTGTGAAAGTAAATATTTTTGTGTTTATTTTGAGAAATTATTAATTTTAAGAAACAAGGCTATATTTTTGATAATTAGAATTATATTTTTTGCAAAAATTAAATTGCTTACGTGGGAAGGAAATGTTTTACGAAAAGAAAAAAGGAGAGATTATGTCGACAAAAGAAAAAATAAGAACTTTATTTGTTTGTACAATTTTGTCCCTTGTGGCGGGTCTTTTTTTACTTTGTGTGGGAGAAAATTCGGCTCAATTTGTTTTTGCAAATGGAATAGGAGAAGGCTCTGAAAATTCCACCTTATCAATTTCGTCTTTGATGTTAAAAGAGAGTGACAAAAGTGATATTTCAATTAGTGGAAACGCAACTTTTACCAAAACTTATGATGGAAATGCATATCAAATCGTTGCGACGATAGATTATACGGGGGCAGAGACTTTAGAATGTAACTGGTACCTAGAGAAAATTGGTGAAGACGTGCCTGTAAGTAGAGGAGTCGTCAATTCTCTTGAGAGTGGCACAAAGACTTCAACTTTAACTATTACAAATGTCAACGAGTCGGGCGTGTATTATTTGAAGGCAAAGGCGGGAAGTGAAAGCAAGACGTCTAGTAAGGTGGGTATTTCTATTCTAAAGAGAGACGTGTCTTTGCAATTTAGCACATTAGGATATGTGCCAACTGTGGATAGTAGCGACGGCTATTTTGAGGCTAACTATATAGGCGAAGATTATGCGGGGAAACTTGCTTTTTGCTTTACCGATGTTGCGGGGAAAACGATTAATGTAAAATTTTATTGCGTGACGGACAGTTCTCAAGAACAAACGACCAACCTTATCAATGCGGGGAAATATAGAATTTATCCCGTAAACGACAACTACAATTTTAGTAGTTTTGTGTATGGAAAAAATCAGGAAATAGCCAATTTTAAATTTTTGAATTTTAAAATAAACAAAGTTGCTCCACAAGAAGGCGAAGCATATATTCAGCTTAAAAAAGAATTTGTATATACGGGCGAAACGCAAGATTTGAAAGATTTTTTTGTTGCAAAAAATAGCGGGCAAAGTATAAATTTTGTAAATAAAAGTACTTTTACAACTTATGACGAAGGTGTTGAACTTGCACAACAAAATAAATTTACAATATCGGGGACAGACAATTACACCGAAGGGCATTTCGTTTTTACAATGAGCAAGGCACAACCTGTTTTTGACTTGACAGATATGCAAAAAACCTACACCTATACGGGCGAAAAGATTGTCGTGACAGAGGCAACTGTGTCAAGCGGAGCAACTATAAGGCAAGAAGCAAAGCAAGAAAATAACGTGGTAGACTTACTAAATGCGGGGAAGTATACGGTGACATTGTCTGTTGATGCAACTAGCGACAACAATTATAGTGCGGGCAGTGTAGACGTCGAGATAACTATAGGGAAGAAAAAGATTAATTTGTATGAGTACGAGTGGGACGTCCCATCTTCTATGGCATATAAAAAGGGAAATACATACACAATATATCTAAAAAATGTGGATAGTGTGGTGGATATCAATTACATACAAGACCAAGACGTTGCTTATTTGACCAATTCGGCACAAAATGCGGGGAGATATCTTGCAACAGCAAGCGCAACACTAAAAGATAAAGATAATTACGAGTTGGTGGGTGCAATTCCATCTTGTTTTTACACGATTTATAAAAGAACAATCGAAAAACCTACAGCAACCAATACAACCTTTACTTACAATGGTAGCGAACAATCACTATCTTTTACGGGAAATTCAGGCGAATATTACGAAGTGACGGGCGAGAAGGGTACAAATGCGGGGAACTACGTCGCAACAATAAAATTGAAAGATAAAGACAATGTCGCGTGGATAAATAGCGACAAGTCGGAAGACTTGACTATATCGTGGACGATAAACAAAAAGCTCGTCAAAGTGGGCGAATACAAAACGGTGCTAATTTATAACGGAAATAAGCAAACCTTAAAAGTGGGCGAAAACGATTTGTATTATGCGATAGGCGACAGTGCAATTGATATTGGAAATTATAAAACAGTACTTGTGTTGAGAGATAGTGAAAACTATGCCTTTGACGAGAGTGGTGCGAGTGAATATACAATAAAGTGGAAGATAACTGGCGACAAGCAAACTGCTGGGTTACCTATTGTGCTTATTGTGTTTGTAACTATTCTTGTTACGGCACTTGCGGTGTTCTTGACCTTGAGATATACTGTAATTGCAAAAGAAAAAAAGCAACGTAGAAAACGCCTTGAACAAAAACTCGACAAAATTAATAAAGAAAACAAAAAATAAAAATATAAATATGCAAGATTTTAATTGGCGCTAAAGAATAAAGATTTTACGTAATTTTGTAACAAGAATAATGTAAATTTTGAGTTTAAGAGAAAATAATTGTAATTTTTCATAAAAATTAACAAAAAAGACAAAATTGGCAATTTGTGTTCAACTTTGTCTTTTTTTATTAATTAGTGCATCAAGAAAAATTTAATAATTTATAAATAAAGGTTGCGATTTTGTAGGTTGTGGTTTATCATGTGCTTTTATCCTTTTAAACATTTGACAAATGTGCAAAAAATTGTTAAAATAAACGCGTCGCGTTTAAGTAAAAAAAATATGCACGACAAGGGAAGTTTATGAGAAAAAAAGTCGAAGACAAGCTAAAATCGCAAGATAAGCCAAACAATGAGATGTCTAAAGAGCAAAATAATAATCTAATGGGCAAGGACAAAAAAAAGGGGAAGAAAGAAAAAAGCTCTAAAGACAAGGACGAAAAGGATAAAAAAAAGACGAAGAAAGCCTCCCGTTTTGCCATGCTTGTTGTCATTGTTTTGGGGGTCATTTGCGGTGTCGTGGTGGGAACGTATTTTAGCCCGAAAGGTGTTGATGCAAGTAGATACAATTTTGATGCCGACCTTTTAAGAGACGACCCACAGGAGATTTGGCTAGAGGCAGACGGGAAAACTCCCGTAGAACTTGGTGCGATAAAGGCTTGTGTGCTGGCTTTTGACAAAACATTTAGTGAAGAACGTGTAAAGGTGGAAGGTAAGGGTTGTGTGGTTGCAATGGGGGTTACACAGTCAATAAATTCGACAACGATACGAATGGGTGACAAATTGTACAACGAAAATGTGAGTGTGAGCAGTTTTGTGAAAGCGCTTAATAGATATTTTGTTGAAGAAGATAACATAGACCATTATGGCGGGAGTATAAATGGCAACATTGTGACATGGAACACCACCCCCGACAATACAGGTGCAGACGCAATAAACACCATGGAAAAGTACAAAGCAAAATTTGGCAGTACAATGTACGAATATATGACCTACATAGTGTCTTCTAAAACTGTAAATTGGGCGAGCGAGGTGGAAAAAACCGAAGACGGAAATTATACGTTTAGCTTGTCTTTAGACAAAAGCAAAGCTGTTGTAAATTATGTAAAGACAATGAAAGAGACAGGGGGACTAAGCAGTTATCCAGATTTTATAGAAGACCCACAAATAACTGTTACTATCGATTCGAATTATAGAATCTTAAAGTTTGTCAGTTCGGAAAAATACAACGTGTCCATGACTTTTATGAATGTTTCATCGACGGGTAATCTTACAAATACATTTTATTACGACCAAGATTTTGTTATTCCAAAAATAACCGACAATTCTGTTGTGTAAATATTTTAAAAAAATAAAACAGGTTGCAAGATTAGAAAAATTTGCTTTCGAATATAAAAACTAATGTATAATTTTCAAATCTTAATCATTATTTAAAAATTTAATTAAAAGGAGCGCATATGAAAAAGTTTTTACGATATTTCTTTGTATTTATTTTTGTTGTTATCGCAACAGCTTTTGGGACAATAAAGACCAACAGCCTTCTTATTATGCGTTCCAACGAAAATCAAAGCAATATGTCAAACGGTGACGTGCCATACGTGGAGACTGAAGGCGAAAAAATCTTGAACGCTCTTATCTCGATGGGCGGTGCGGACTTTAATTTTCAATTTGACATAAGAGACAACACTCAAGCTCTAGAGGAAGAAGTTGAGAAGGAAGATTCTAGTGCTAGTTCGCAAAATTATCTTGCGGGAGATTTGCAGTCCACTCGTGCTCCTTTGGATACAGTAGAAACGATAGAGGAAATAAAAGTCACTTTTACGGGTAGGTTAAGCGTAAAAAGTCTAGATAATATTTCACTAGAAGGAACGCTTGTCGTCAACAAATCAAACAAGGATATTTTGATAAATATTTCCTATCTAAACAAAACAATTTATGTCTCAAACGAAGCAATGTCGATAAAATTTACAACGGAAAATTTGTCAAAAATAACGGAACTTTTGCCTTTGTTTGGTCTAGATATTGACCTTGATAGCCAGTCTATGAATTTTGACACAAGTGCTTTGCTTACAATGCTTCAAAATTTAAAAAGTGAAGTACAGGACAACGGAGACTTGCTTTTTTCTATTTCAATTTCGGACGATATTTCACTTTCTCTTATTACAGACACCGATTATGTTTTAAAGAGTATTTTTGCGGATAAAATTAAAATAAAAAACAAGGTGGCGGTGGTTTCCGCACAAATAGAAAAAAATGAAGAAGTGGACATCGTCAGCCCCGAAGAGACGCAAGAGCAAGAGTATGTCGACGTGACGCAGTCTTTTAACTTGATTGACAACGTAAAAGAAATTATGACAAATAAACAACTTAGGCTTAACGTAGAGTGCGATTTGGTGGGTACATATGACGCAAGCGTAAAGGGTACAATAAATATCGACTTTGCAAGCAATGTTGTCGTGTTTGTTGACTTTGATGTTTCAATTTTTGATAGAACCTATCCACTATCTATCATGTACAAAAATGGCAACGCATTTGTCTCTTTCAACGGCAAAAAAATGTTGATAGAAGAAAATGTTATAAACGAACTCGTTTCTCTAGGCTCTTCTCTTTTGGAAGAAAATAGTAGCGAAGTGACCTCAATTGTTACCCAACTTATCCCAAATGTCGACTTTTCAAAGCTTTCAAAAATTGACCTTTCAAATATTGATATAAACAACTTTCTTTCTTTTGCAAAAGGGGAAGATGACGAGATTTTGGTGACTATCCTTGGTGAAAATTTTGGTATAGAAGATTTGATTTTTGCAATAAAACTTGACGAAAATGGGCAACTTTCTAGTTTGTCACTTGACAATGTAAATGTTTTTAATAATGTAATAAACGCAAGGATAACCTATAGCAATGCGGTGTATTTGCCAGAAATAGACGAGACCGAGTATGTAGTTATGCAAGATTTGCCTAATTTTATAAAGGCAACAATGGCAACCATTCCAGATGTTTTGTCCCAAAAATATTTATCAACAAACTTTAAATTAAATGTCAACATGGCAGGCAAAGATTTTGCGATAGAGGGTCTTGCAACTGTTGATTTTGGTGGAGAAGATATTAAGGTTTATCTTGCGACCGAAATTGTTGTAAAAAATAGAAAATTTACGATAAATGTAGCCTTAATTGACGGAGAACTTTTTGTCCAATGCGAAAACTTTAAATTTAAAGCAACAAAAGACGATTTGGCGGATATCCTATGGCCAATAGAGCAATATATAGACGATTATAAGATGTATGAAGCTTTGAGAAATTTTGAAGTAATGTTGAGGGAGTTAGACATTTCAAAGAGTATTTCTCAAGCACTCCAAGATTTGCCACAAAAAATTATAACCAAACTTTACAACAATATGGGCGAGTTTGGTGTATATATCAATAGAAAAATCTTAGGCTCAAATAGTCCTATGCTTGTCAAAGTAAATTACAACTCCAAAATAACTTCAATAGACCTTTCAGAATTATCCTTTGGTGACCTAGACGTTGTTTGCAATTTGGAATTGACAAATCAAAAGTTGTCGTTTGACATTGATAAAAACGAATATATTTCTCTAAGTGGGGCGGGATCGCTTGTGAACTCTATCCTTACAACTTATTCCAAAATTAAGAAATCGTCGCGAATTCCTTTGGAAGTAGATGTAGACCTTGCAATAAATGGGCTAGATATTCATGTTTCGGGACAAATCTTGTATCAAAAGGAGAGTTTGTTTGCAAATCTTTCGTGCGAAGTAAAGGGCTTGCCTTATTTTGAAAAGGACAGTTTGTCTTTTCAAGTCTTCTATCAAAATGGCATAATTTATGTTGATTTTGAAGGCTTGAAAGTTAAGTTCCCGCTATCTCTTGCCCAAGAACTTATATCAAAATATGCTGGCAGAGTTGATTTTAAGTCTCTTATACAAGAACTTCTTCCAAATTTTAATTTTAATCAAATATTATCAGGCGATTTGTCTAGTTTAAAATTTGATATTATAAAGGCAATGTCTTTGTCGAGCGAAAATTTGACTATTGTGTTGGATAAAAACGAAGTTTCTAGCAAGTCCGATATAAAACTTTCATTCTCATATGCAAAAAGATTGGAAAGAGTAGAAATAAGTGGCGTAGACATACAAGGTTGTCAAATGGAAGGTCGCATAGATTTCCTTGAAAAAATTGTTGTCCCACAGATTAAAGACGATTATAGCGATTTGTCAAACGTGCCAAATGTGTGCAAGGCGATAAAGGCGACGTTAGACGAGTTGACGTCAAGTAAGCGAGTTGCCTTTAGTTTGGGTGAAGACTTGGCGTTTAGTTTTAAGACAACTCAAGAAAAGACAACAAAAGAGATAAATGCGACCCTATTGAAAGATAGTTTTGTAGAGATAGATTTCGGGACGGCAATAATAGAGACCGACGGAGAAAGGTCGTTTGACGTTAGCAGACTTTCACTTTATGCAAACTTGTATATTCAAACTGACTTGCTAGGGCAAGGCATGAAGAATTACAATATTGAGTTGACATACCTTAATGGCATAATTTATGCAAATTACAACGACTTTAAAGTAAAAGTTGAAGCGAACAAAATTACAGATATTATTTCTTCAATACTTGACTTGCTTGGCAAAGAGCAAAATATTGAACTCAATTTTGACATGTCAAAATTGACGAATGTGGACCTAAGCAAACTCAATTTGGGAATGATAAAGTTGTTGAGCTTAAGTGAGAGTGAGCTTTTGCTTAACCTAGATTTGAGTGAGTTAAACGTACCAAAACTTGATTTAAGTGACGTACAAATTAGGGTTGGCTACGACGAAAAAGGTGTAAGTACCGTTTCTCTCAACAAGGTTATATTAGACGACATAACAGTAGAGAATATATCAATAAAAATTGAAGACTTCAAGGAAATCGCTGTAGACGACACAAGTTACATGGACCTAAACAATACCGCAAATTTTGTTAAGGCGATAAAGGCGACGTTAGACGAGTTGACGTCAAGTAAGCGAGTTGCCTTTAGTTTGGGTGAAGACTTGGCGTTTAGTTTTAAGACAACTCAAGAAAAGACAACAAAAGAGATAAATGCGACCCTATTGAAAGATAGTTTTGTAGAGATAGATTTCGGAACGGCAATAGCAAATGGCGAGTTTGACATAATGGCTGTGTCTCTTTGTGCTGATTTGAATTTGGAAACAACTATCAAAACGTATGAGAGCGAAGCACTTTCAAAGGTGTCAACAAAAGAGCATGTGATAAAATTAGTTTACGTCGACAAGACCCTTTATCTTTGCTACAATTCGTTGAGTGTGAAGGTCAAGGTCGACACGATAGATGACTTTGTAAATGAAGTTTTTAAACTTATTGGCAAGGAAAATAATTTTAAAATTGATTTTGATTTTTCAAAATTAAAAGACATGGCTGACCCTTCTAGTTTTAGCCTTAAAATGATAAAAAGTTTGTCTTTGTCGAATTCGTGTGTGAGAGCTACTTTTGATTTGTCTATGTTGAAGGTGTGCGATTTTGATTTGAGCAGACTTGAGATTGTGGCGAATTACGACGAAAGTGGAATAAATGATTTTTCTCTTGCTGGAATAAACGACACAAAAATTAAACTCGGAAATGTCGCTTTAAAGATAGAAGAATATCAAGATTTTGAGATAGACGACAACAATTATGTTGATTTGGAGACCGCTCCAGAAGCCATGAAAGTGTTAAACAATACAGTTGAACAAATTGGCGAGCAAAAGACTATTGCGTTTGATTTAAAAACAGATTTAATTTATACGCAAGTTGAAAGTGACAATTTCAACAACCCAACAAAGACAACGGAAACAATAGTGACGCTTTTGTCGGGGAGCAATGCGAGATTTGATTGGACAGAGGCGCTTAGTTTTGAAAATGGACTAAGGCAGTTTGATGCGAAAAAATTTAAGGCTTATGCAAGATTTGAAGCAAAAACTGTTACAAATAAATATTCTGGCAAAAAGACTTCATCTTCAACGCCTATAAGTTCGGTCGAAAGACGACATTCCATTGAATTGACTTATATAAATAATGTTGTTTATATAAGATACAACAATATGTACATAAAGATTGGCGGAGACAACATAAAACAAATTGCGGGAACCGTAATGGAACTTATGGGAATTGAAACAAATGCGGATATGGATATAGACATATCAAAATTGCTCAACTATTCTTTTGATTTGTCTATGCTTAGTGACAAAATGATAAAGAGCATGTCTTTTGAACAAAACGTCTTTAATATTTGTGCAGATTTAACTTCGTTTAATATTCTAAATTGTACGTTAGATAATATAAATGTAAAGGTAAGTTATAGTGAAGATAGTCTTAGAAATCTAGTTATACAAAATTTTGCGATAGACAACATATCAGTTTCCAAAGTGGATATATCTATGCTAGATTTTTTCACTATCACAAGCCCAAGCGGAAACTACATCGACTTGTCTAGTGTTGACGACCTTTTAAAAGCGGTGAATAATATGAAAAATTACACCGACTTTGAAGTTGAAGGCAGTGTTAACTTAAAAATTGATATTATTGGGATAAAGCTTGATTGGAATGTCCCTGTCAACGTAAAAGTAAAACTTTTGGAAGATAATAAGTATGAGATAAGTGCTGTTATTGGGACAATTCCTGTTGTCGCTGGCGTAAACGATGACGTGCCTTACAAGTTTGGCAACACCGTCAAGAGTGGTTCGCCGGGATTAAATAGAAAAGTATATATTTATATTAAAGATGATATGGTATATATTTATAGGAATGAAAAAGTCCCTGTCTTTGCATCAAGTGATAGAACTTATGAAAAGAAACTTAAAGCACACATAGATACAGTTTTAGACGACCCATTGTACTATTTGTTGCAATTTGGCTTTGGTTTTAGTCAAGATATAATGGACGCGATATACAAATCTCTTCATAGAGAGAAAAATCCAATAGACTATAGCAATGTTTTGAAAGGCTTTGGAGCTTCGGGCAATTATTATGCTTTGACACTCAATTTAAAGGAACTTTCTCAAGATGACAAACTTGACACTATGACTTTGGGGGTTAGGACGTCGCAACATAACGGCAACAATATCATAACGGGCTTTACAGTCAGCATGGATATGCCGGTTGCAAGCGGAGTGGATATTAATTTGAAGTCCGACAATCTAAACTTTAAAAATATTGGTGGAAAAGCGGATATGTCTAGCCTTTACTCTTTTGTTAATGGCAACAAGTCGCTAAACGAAGGTGTAGAGTGGGGTGCATACAACGGAGATTGGAAGGAAACTGCTAAGACGGAGTTTGAACTTCGATTTACAACCTATTGCAACCAAACGGTGAATTCGATAAAAGGTCTTGCGGGCACAAAGATTACTCTCCCAACGCTAAATAATTTTTACAAGGATACTGCTGACGGGCGAACCTATTATACCTTTGCAGGTTGGTATACCACAGAAAATTGCCTTGACGGGACGGAGTATGCGGACAATATTATCCCAAGACGAGACACGATGCTTTATGCAAAATGGGATACAAGGTTTGTGCCAAATATGACAATATCGTTCTCAAGCGACTTTGGCAAAAATGCAAATGCAATTATAAAACTAGAAGGCGAAAAGGCAACCTTGCCTACCTTGTCAAATTACGACGAAGATTCTAGCGACGACTCAAAACACGTCTACTATACTTTTGAGGGCTGGTATACATCACCAACTTTTGAAGAAAATAGCAAGTGCGAAGGGGTGATTGAACTTTCTTGCAACATGACTTTGTATGCAAAATGGAACATGGCGGAGAGAAAATACACAAGTATTTACTTTGTATCCGACGTGGGCGAAAGCAAGGCAAATATCGAGCATGTTCTTGAAGGCGAAAAAATCGTTTTACCAACTTACGACGAAGATGTCTATATTGAGACGGATACGGAATGTATGACAAAACGTTTTGCGGGCTGGTATGTGGACCAAGAATATTTGAAGGAATTTTCAACTGATATTATGCCAAGCGAAGATACAATTTTGTATGCAAAATGGGAGATAATAAGTAAAACGAGAAAATTCTGGCTTTCTATTTACGACGGCTCACAACTTCTTGCACAAAAGCGTGAAAGTGAGAACGAAGAGCTTACTATCTTTGAAGATATGTCTCAAATCGCAAAGGCAAAATGCACCGATACCACCGAGTACTATAAGGAAAGCAATTTTGTTACAAAAGTTGATATGAAAGGCTTTACAATGCCAAGCGAAGATACAAATCTTTATGTGCGAAACAAATATACTTTGAAGGCAAAATCAGTCTATGGAAATACTTTTGATACAACAAAGACATGCTTCCAAGGAGAAACAATCAATTTGCAAAGTCAAAAGGCACAAATTGTCGTTGATTATGATGCAAATGGCAATGTTGTGGTGAACAATCCATCAAACGATAGAAAGAGTTATCAAAAAACTTATACATTTAAAGGTTATCAAAACAAAACTACAGGCGAAATGATAAGTGGGCTTACTCTTTCAATGCCAATTCAAGATACAATTATAGAAGCAGTTTGGACTGTGACAACTAAAAAGTACTATACGTTGACGTTTAGCAAGGAGACGGATAAATCTCCAAACGAAATAGATTCAATTATATTCCCTGTGTATAGTTGTGTGTTTTTGGAAGATACAGTAGTCAATCTTAATGATAATAAATATAGAGCAAGCACATGGACTTTTAAGGTTTGGAGGTCATATTGGCATCGTAACTTTCAAGGCTGGTCAAATGAGAAAGATGGTAATAAAATAGATTCTATAACAATGAATGGGAATAAAACTGTTTACGCAAGATGGAATGTTGCATTGCTAGGTAAAGACTGATAATGATTAACAAAATCAACATTGGATAGCAGTTGGCTTCTAATAAAACAAGGTAAAATTTGATTGTTGAAAGATAAAAGTTTACATATTTTTTGCAAAAAGGTAAGAGCTTTTTCTTACCTTTTTGTTTTTACCTTCAGTTTAAAGTTTTTTGTCTCCTTTACTAATTCCTTTACTAATTCCTTTACTAATTCCTTTGCTAATACTTTTAATAACTTTTTACTAATTCTTTTACTAATTCTTTTACTATTTTCTTTACTAATTTCTTTACTAATTCTCTTGATAATTTTTTTTACTAATTTTCTTGTTTGTTCGTTTTGTCTTATTTATAACTTATTTTTCAACATTTATTTACTTTTTTATGTCTTTTAGAAGTGAAAATCATTGCTTTAAAAACATTTTTCTAGGTGTTTTTCATATAAATTGTGGGGGTTAAATATGAATAACGTGTACAAATTGTCCAACAATACAAAAGATTATCTTGATACATATCTCAATATACTCGGGACTATGGAAGAAAATATGAGCGAAGCGGTCGTGACGGATAGCATATCTACAACATTTATATCTCAAATGATACCGCATCATATGGGAGCTGTTGAAATGAGCAAAAATATCTTACGTTTTACTACAAATGCAGACCTTGAAGCACTTGCAAAGGATATAATAAAAGACCAAACGTCTGGCATTGCTCAAATGAAGGAAATGAAGGAAAATTGTGCTCAAATAAAAAACAACGAAAGAGATATAAAACTTTACCTTGCGGGCTATCAAAGGATATTTGAAAATATGATAAATCAAATGAAAAATGCTCGCACGTGCAATAATCTTGATGTAGATTTTTTGTCAGAAATGATACCACACCACATGGGAGCGATTAATATGTGTAGGAATTTGCTTTTGTTTGAGATTTGTGACGACCTAAAAAATTTTGTCGAAAAGTTAGTCAGCAAGCAACAAGAGCAACTAAAGGAAATGCAAAAACTGCTTTTTTCTCTTGAAAATAGATAAAATTTTAAAAAATAGTTTATTGTTATTTAAGACGATATTTTTTCCACAAAATAGTTGGGCGGGTATTGTTTTTGTAGCAATTTTATGACATTAAAAAGCAACGACAATTTTTTAAAAGGTACAAAATTTGTTTTATTGATTTTTATGGGTATGATTTTTAATTATACCCTTTATATTTGTTTGATTTTAAATTTTATTTTGTGTTAAAATAATACTAGAAATTGTATCTTGTTTAGTGGTGAAAGTAAAAAAAAGGGGGATAAATGGAAAAAGATAAATTGGAAAAAATACGGAGAACCTTGCTAACTCTCTCTATAGGGGCTGTGGTGGTTGCATGCATTATGCTTGTGCTTGCGGTGTTTAGAGTGCCTATTTTTGAGGGTGTGCAACTAAGGGTGCTTTTGTGCGTGGCGACAATCGCTGTTTCGTGCGGGCTAGCATTAAGTGACCTTGTTATTTTTAAAAAGAATAAAGTTTTGGGTATTGTGGGGCTTGGTTTGCTTGCTTTGTCCACCTTGCTTGCTTTGATTTGCTTTTGCACAAACCTTATCCTTGTTTCGCCTACCTACAACCGCATTACAGGTATTGTGGCTGTGCTAAGTGTAGCATATACGTCGTCGCTTGTTGTATATAGTAGGCTTGGGAAATATCTTTTGTGGTTGCAAATTATCACATATTTTGCGATAGGTGTTGTGACGGGCTTTATTGTGCTTTTGATTGCGGGAGAACATGTCCTTAATGGCGTTGGCATGTTACAAACCTTTATTACCACTTGTATCGTGTGTGTGGGGTCTTTCTTCTCTTGCTACTTTATTGGCATAAAGATAAAGAGTTCAAGTGATGACGCGTCAAAACTTGGCATAAAAATGACAAAAATCGACCAAGCGGAACTCGACGACTTAAAAAATCAATTAAAATCTTTGAAAGACGAAAATGAGTTTTTGAAAAACGAAATAGAAAAATTGAAAATACAGGGGGAAAACAAATGAAAAAGTTGCTTACAAAAATTACACTTTTTGCCTTGCTTTTGTGTGGGGCGGTGACAGTTTGGAGCGGAAATGTTGGCACGACTTATGCGTCAACTACAAGTGGTACAACCTACTATAGCGGGATAAATTCCACAAGTAAAAACATTTACAACGCGATAAACGAAATGAATACAAGCGAAACTCTCAAGGAAAATGGCGACAAGGATATAACGTCACTTTTTACAGTTAGTAACATAAAAGATTATCAAAATGGCGACAAAAGTTTGCTTAAAAATTTTGCATGGGCTAGAGACGCCTATTATCTTGACCACCCAGAAATTTTTTATGTGAATTTTGATAATCTTGCTATTGGACTATATCAAAAGAATGGTGAATACGTTGCATACATAAATAGTGGAAGAACGGGGAACTATCTCATGGGCTTTGAAAATAAGGACAAAATTGATAGTGCTGTGACGAATTTTAATGCAAAAGTTGACGAGTATGTGGCACAAATTAATAGTAGTGTCGCAACAATTGACGAAAATACACAAAACAAGGAAAAGGAAGAATTTGAGACCAAAGTCCGCAAAGCAAATGAGTTGCTTGCGGAAAATGTTACATATAGTTTTGGCACGACGACTGATACCGCACAACATATAAGGACTGCGTATGGTGCACTTGTAAACAATGAAGCTGTGTGCGAAGGCTTTGCTAGAGCTTTTAAAGTTTTGATGGACAAGGTGGGTATTGATTGTCAAATCGTTATTGGTTATTATGTCAATGGCGACAACTACGAGCCACATGCTTGGAACAAGGTGTGCTACAAGGGCAAGTGGTACTTGGTTGACCCAACTTTTAGTGCGAGAACAACTGCAACGAAGAAAACTGAAGCTGAAAGAGCAAATTACGAATTGCTCGGGAGCAACGCAACAAAAAATTATGTTGAAGCCAATTACGTATCAGGTAGCGATATAACTTTTAGTTCTCCACAACTTGCGACATACAATTTTGGAATTGACGAGATAACAACTTCGGTTGAGACGAAAAAAACAACGAAAGCGGAAGAAACGGATACAATAAAAGAAGGAACGCCTTATCAAGTGGTGCATTATGCATACAATGGCAAAAATGCACAAGAATTGAAAGAACAAGACAACTTATATGTTGTGGCAAGGCATCAACAAACGAATGATAGTAGTTGGTCTAGTGTTTATGCAATATATGATTATTTTGGGGAAGAGCTTACATTTAGTAGTAAATATTATAATGTTCAATTTTTCGTTGTAACCGATACCCCAAAAGAAAGTTATATGTTCGATAAATCTCTTGACCAACTCAACGTCATTGCGGAAAGTGAGATTATATACAATGACTTTTTTAAAGTAGAAAGTCTTGTCCCAGTAGCAACAAATATAACACCTAACAATTCGGGGAGATATCCAGCAGAAGAACCACTTGATATATCAGTTGTGTACGATATGCAACTGAAAAAGAGCGGGGATACAATTTCTATTACGCCAAAAATAAAGCAAAAAAATAACGATGGTGAGATAGAAGATGTTTCGGTCGCTCAATACACAAAAGTTGAAAATATAAAATTTGATGAAGCAACAAATAAATTATCTTTTACCTTTACTCCAAGTTTGCAATATGCTCATGATTCTTGCACATACTATTTTTATATAAGTGGACTTGTGGCGGAAGAAAACAGTGTTGCTCCACACCCTATAACTTTCAATTTCAATAGAAAATGGACTGTGTGTAGCAAGGTGTATGACGGCGGAAGGCTATATATGGACGTATATGGTGCACCCGTACTTATTGATAATCAAGACTTGTCTGTAAATGATTTTACAGATAAAGATGGCAACAAATATGCTCAAAATCAACGTAGCCAAATGATGCTCGTTGCAAGCAAGATTACAGGCACGCAGTCGGACACAATGATTGAAAAAGCAAAAGAAGAATTGAAGGTAGAAAACGTTTTGTCCAGTTCCACTTACGAACTTGATTTGCATATTTGTGGAACGGTGGCGACTATACCAAATGGCTCCTATATGCGTCTTGCCTTTGGTTTCCCAGAAGGGTATAGCAAAGATGACGCAGGGGTGACCTTTAAAGTCTATCATTATACAAAAGATGGCGATGGAAATATAACTGGCGTTGAAGAAATCCCTTGTGTGGTGACTGAATATGGGCTTGTTGCGACAGTGACGAGTTTTAGCCCTTATGCAGTGGTGGCGGTAAATAAAAGTGACCTTACAGTTTTAGAAGAGAATAAGACAAAGAGTGTTTATTCGTACGTTTCAGCGGGCAAGGGTAGTGTAAGTGCAAAAGTGCAAGACACGTCTACAACAGCAATTGCTAGTGTGAAAAATGGCGAAAAGATTGTGTACACTTTTACTCCTAGCGAAAACGAAAAAATCGATTTTGTTTTGCTTAACAAGAACAAAGTTACAGTTAAAGAAGAAAACGATGCTTATACTTTGGAGTTGAATTTTAGTGAGTTGCAAGACGACAACGTTTTGCAAGTGGCTTTTGTTAATAAAGATGTGGCAAAAAAAGAGCAAGATAAGGGCTTGACCAATCTAAACCTGTCGTTTTCTCAAAATGAAAAAGATAATTATATTGAAGAAGTTTCTAATACCTTCACAATAAGATTAATCATTGCTATGGTGGTTGTGTTGTGTGCAATAGGCTTTATTGGGGCTATAACAATTTTGGAGCAAAAAAAGAAAAAGCAAGCCTATCAAGAAGCACAAAATAATAAAAATAAAAAGTAAAAGGAGAAAAAATGAAATTAACAGCGGAAGAAAAAGCAATTTTGGAAGGAAAGGAAGGGCAAACCAAGGCTAAAATTATGAAAACCTTGGTGGAATTTGGCGATATTTTTGGTGCGGAAAAATTTGTGCCTGTCACAACAAACGGTCACCTTGTCACGTCTTTTGGTATTGGGCTTCTCAAACCTATATATCGCATTATGGACGAGATAATCGATGCGGGGCTTAAGACGCCATATCCCTTTACGGTGGACCCACGACCTATTGATTATGAAAACGTGAAATGCGGGCCACTTAACAAATTGATTTTTAGCAAAGTTATGTACAGTAAGCAAAAACATTATGAGGAGCAACTCAAAAAAATTGGCTTGAAAGATGGCAAATCTTTTACTTGTACATGCTATCTAAAAGAAGTGGGCAATACTCCAAAATATGGAGATGTTTTGTCTTGGGCGGAAAGTAGTGCTGTTGTTTTTGCCAACTCAGTTTTGGGTGCAAGATGCAATAGAAATAGTGGCATGCTTGATATTTTTGGAGCACTTGTGGGGAGAGTGCCAAAGTTTGGACTTTTGACGGACGAAGGTAGACGTGCTACTTGGATAATTGAAGTTAAGACAAAGTCGCTCCCTGAAGCACAAATTTTAGGAAGTGCCATTGGTATGAAGGTTATGGAAGCAGTGCCTTATGTAAAGGGACTTGACAAATTTTTGGGTAATGAGCTCACAGACGACGTCGTGTCGTACTTGAAAGATTTTGGGGCGGCGACCGCTTCCAATGGTGCTGTTGGACTATATCATATTGAGAATTTGACTCCAGAAGCAAAAAAACTTGGGGATAAGGTTATTGCCGAAAAAACTCAAACTTATGTTATTGACGATAAAGAGCTTGAAAGAGTATACAATAGTTATCCTATTATGTGGAAAAATAAAAATGCAAAGCCAAAACTTTGCTTTATAGGTTGCCCACATCTTACCTACAACCAACTTGTTTCTTGGTCAAATAAGTTGGAAGAAGGCTTTAAGAAAACATGCAAGACAAAGGTTGCACTTCGTACTATTATGACAACGTCCCCAAATGTTTTAGATAAGTTTAAGGAGACGGAAGAATATAAAAAACTACTTGGCTATGGCGTAAAATTTTCGTCCATTTGCCCACTTATGTACACCAACAACCCAATTGCGGGTGGCAAACCAATTATAACCAATAGCAACAAATTAAGGACCTATTCAAAGTCGAGATATTACAAAGACGACGACATTGTCAAAATTATTTGTGGGGAGAAAAAATAATGAAAACTTTTAAAGGTAGAGTGATTTGCAAGGGGACATATGAGGGAGAAGCGATTGTTTCTCGTCAAGGGTTAAACACTCTTGCAACTTTTCAAAAATCGGCACTTAAAAACGCAAAAAAAATAATTGGGTCTGACCAAAACAACCCTGATGTTTATGGCAAAAACTTGACGGGCATTGCACTTATTTTGCCACAAACAATAGGCTCTACAACGGGCGGACTTGTTATCCAAACTATTTGTCAAATGGGGATAAATCCTGCATGCTTGCTTTTTAGCGAAGAAATAGATTCCCTTGCAGCAAGTGGAGTTATACTTGCAAAAAATTGGGAGAATTCAAAAATCATTGCAATTGACAAATTGGGTAGCGATATTTTAAAAGAAATAAAGAGTGGCGACAAAATTCATGTTGACGAAGACGGCACTGTGACTTTGCTTGATTAAACTAGATATTGTTATAAATTTTCAAAAACATATCATAAAAATCATAATAATTTGCTTTAAAAAAGCGGTTAAGGAAAACTTAATCGCTTTTTATATTTTTTTAATTTATGAAAGGTATTTAATTTTTTGTTTTTACAATCTTGTTGCCACGTCCCAAGCACGCCAAATGACAGTACGTAGGTTGCCAACACGTTTTGCATCGCCAACTATGTGAATATTCTTCGACTCTTCACAAAGTGGGGCAGGGTTGTAGCCAATGCAAGTGATTATACTATCTGCTTTAATTTTGTGCGTTTCACCATCTGCGGTCTCCACCTCAACTGTTTTATCTTCAATTTTTGTTAGTTTGCTTTCAAGATAAATTGGTGTCTTTTTGTAGTTAAAGTAGTCTCTTAGGAAAGACGAATTTGCAAGACAAAGGCCAGATACCGCCATAAGGTCGTTCTTTGCCTCAACAATGGTTGGTTTTTTGCCTTTCAAAATAAGGTCATAGGCAATTTCGCACCCAGTGAGCCCGCCACCAATGATAACGACATTGTCGCCAACTTCTTGACCATTCAAGTAGTCAATTGCATCAAGGCATTTATCGGCATTTTCCATTCTAAGTCTTCTAGGAGTTGAGCCTGTTGCTATGACATATTCATCAGCGTTGATTTTGCAAAGGTCGGTGACTGTTGTATTGAATTTAATCTCAATATTGAGTTCCTTCATTTGTCTCTCGTACCATTTCAAGAGTTGTCTATCTTTTTCCTTGAAACTTGGAGCAGAAGCTGGGATAAACACCCCGCCCAATTTTTTGGTTTTTTCGTAAATTGTCACTTTATGTCCACGCAATGTCGCCACACGAGCAACTTCCATACCGCCTATTCCGCCACCAATAACGGCAATCGTCTTTGGCTTTTTTGCCATTTCGTAGTCATATTTGCCACCGTCCATAGTTTGAGGGTTCAAGGCACATCTTGCCATGTGAGCGGAGTCTTCCATTGTCGCATCACATGCCACTCCTTTGTAGTGAGCCATAGGGAAGCAAGCATTGTGGCAACAAATGCAAGGCATAATATCTTGCAATCTATTTTCCTTAAGTTTTGTCACCCATTGTGGGTCGGTCAAGAATTGCCTTGCGACGCCCATTGCATCTATTTGTCCTTCCTTTATAGCTTTTGAAGCAGTTGCAGGTTCCATTCTTCCAGCGCAAACAACAGGAATAGAGCAAAATTGTTTTACGTGAGCGACGTCTTCTAGGTTGCAATTTTGTGGCATATATGCTGGTGGGTGAGCCCAATACCAAGCGTCATAAGTGCCATTGTCGGTGTTTAGCATGTCGTATCCAGCGTTTTCGAGATATTTAACCGCTTTTTCGCTTTCCTTTAAAGTACGGCCAACTTCTTTGTATTTCTCGCCCGGCACTGCACCTTCACAAAAACCTTTTGTTTTGCTGACGGCAGAATATCTAAGAGAAACTGGATAGTCTTCGCCACATTCTTTTTTAATTGCTTTGACAATTTCTACTGCAAATCTATATCTATTTTCAAAACTTCCACCATATTCGTCTTTTCTTTCGTTTGTATATGGTAAAGTGAATTGGTCAAGGAGATAACCTTCGTGCACAGCGTGAATTTCCACCCCGTCAACGCCTGCTTCTTGGCACTTCTTTGCAGTCTTTGCAAAGCCTTCTATTATGTCCACAATCTCTTGCTTTGTAAGAGCTCTACACTTGTATCCCGCAAGCCACCTTGAAGGCAATTCGCTTGGAGAAGCGGTTAGTCTATCTATATCAATAATTGGTTTTAACATTCCACGCAAAAATTTCTTTTTTGCAATACCCGCAAGCGATTGTGGAATGGAAAACGACCTACCAAAGCCCGCGGTAAGTTGCACAAAAAGTTTTGCACCTGTTTTGTGAATTTCTTCCATATATGGCTTAAGTTTTTTAAAAGCCCCATTTGCATTGTATAGCCAACCGCCACCTATCATATTGCGTATCGGTGCAATGCCTGGAATGATAAGTCCCGCATCGTGACGAGCAAGGTCGAGAAAGAAGTCTCCTGCGTCCTTGTCAAAGTGATGTGGCTCCATCCAACCAAAAAGAGATGTTCCACCCATTGGACAAACGACAATTCTATTTTTAATTTCGACATTGCCTATTTTCCAAGGTGTGAACAATGGTTCATAAATTTTATTCATTTTTACCCCCTAACATTAGGTATATTGTGTAAAATTTTGTAAAAAAAGTCAAATATTTTGCAATATTATTTGGTTTTTATTAAAAAATGTATACGTTTTATATGTTGGTAGTCGAAAATATTTTTTCAAAACTTATTTAATAATTTTTCTTGCCACTAATATTTTACATAAAAAGTTATCCTTTTAAAGGCTTATATAAAATAAACTTTTTTTAAAAAAATGATTTAGTCTATTTACTAATTTTTTGACCTTTCATTTTTGCATAAAACATTATCCTTTTGAAAGTTTATAAAAAATAAACTTTTTTTAAAAAAATGATTTAGTCTATTTACTAATTTTTTGATTTTTCATTTTTGCGTAAAACATTGTCC
>CAVHMC010000006.1:0-19698 GCA_963636895.1 Oscillospiraceae bacterium
ACAGGAATGCAGTTTTGGATGCGGAGAAAGGTCTTATGTCCGTTGCCGAACTTACGAATTCTAGTACGGGGGCAGAATTCTTCTATTTTTGCACTAACCCAGAAGTTGTGGGCAATACAACTTATGGTTATATTGACCCCGGTACAATTTATTGGACTTCGACTAGTGACACTACCCTTGAATCATGGTATGACGTCCCAACCGAGCCGATAACCCTTTACTCTTGCTTTATGAAACCTAATTTTACAGGTGCGGAAGTTGATTCAAGCAATTGTTACAACGGAACAGAAACTCAAATAGTTATATCAAACAGCGTAGAAAACATACTTATTAGCGCTTTTTATAACAAAACAACCATAACCAACGTAGCTATACCACAAAGTGTAAAGAATATCAGCTATGGCTCAAATAATACACCTAATGGGGCGTTTAAGAGTTGCTCGAGACTTGCTAAAATAGATTTGCCAAATAGCGTGACAAGTATAGGTTGTAATGCTTTCGAAGGTTGCAGTGGACTTACGAGTATCACAATACCTGATGGTGTGACGAGTATAGGTGGTTATACTTTCTTGAAATGCACTGGTCTTACAAGTATAACAATTCCAAGCGGTGTGACGAGTGTAGGGGAATATGCTTTCAGGTATTGCACTAGTCTTACAAGTATAACAATTCCAAGTGGTGTGACGAGTATAGGTTATTATGCTTTCGAAAGTTGCACGAGTCTCGAAGTTATTGAACTGCCGGATAGTTTGACGTTTGTCGGTAAAGGGGCCTTGTACACGGGTTGTGAAAACTCGATATATTATGCAGGGACAATGGAGATATTCTTGGGTATTATAGGGCGTTACGATAGCACTCGCAACGTGTATCAAGCATTCGGCGACAATTATTTGTATTCTACTGTGTCGACGGTTTTTACGATTGATTGTAAGGAAGGAAGAGCCTTTAATCAATGTGGCTATTGTCTTCCACTTGACACCGAGATAACTTGTTATGACGAGAAACGTAAGAAGTGGTACAAGAAGAAACTGAAGGATATAACTTACAAGGATAAGATTGTTGTTTGGAATTTTGACGAAGGTAAGTTTGACGTGGCAAGTCCGTTGTTTATTGCAAAAGTAAGGACTGCCAATAGATATTCGCTTGTGAAATTCTCTGACGGGACAGAACTTAAGACGATAGGTTCTAATGATGGCAATAGACATAGAATTTTTGTCAAAGAAACGGGGAGTTTTGAACACGTCAATAAAGGAATTATTGGCAAGACGACCTTTAATGAGAAGGGCGAATATGTAAAGGTGGTGGACGTGCAATTTGTCGACGAAAAAGTAAAATTCTCTACAATAAGCACTGAATATCATACAAATTCTTTTGCCAATGGCATTTTGACAAGTTCAAAGTTGTCTAATCTGTACAAAATTGAAGATATGAAATATGTGAAAGATAACCGCGAGTTAAGACCACTAAGCGAATTTGAAGGCGTAGACAAGAAGTACTATGATGGTATGCGACTTGCTGAACAACCAAGGTACAAAGTGGACGATAAAGGCAATGTGGAATACATTGACTGGGTTGAGTACGTTGAAAAAATGCGTGGTTTGGCTGGGATGTAAAATATGTGTACTTCAAGAAACTAATTTTTACTGTCCCTTGTAAGGGAAGGTGTCACGCAGTGACGGAAGGGTAGTGATGACGCTACCCCCTTGTCTCTTACGAGACACTCCCCCTCACAAGGGGGAGTATTTTTTACAACCCCCCAGTCCTAACGGCCAGCCCCCCTTACTATGGGGGCTATTCTTTTATAAATTACTACTTTCCTTACAAGGGACGGTACATAATAGGCGGTCGAGTGGAAGATAGCGCCCGCCCTGAAAGGGTGTGGGGGCTAGACCCGCTCGGTCGCCGTATTTAATTTTGTTACTAATAAATTTTTAAACAATACTACTTTTTCAAATATTTAATTCTTTAAAAACTACTTTTTTGACGGAATCATATCGAGTTCGATATTGTCTTGCGAAAGGTTGCAAAGGGGGCAAATTTTGAAGGCGTCTTTGGCGATTCGCACGTGACCGCAGTGGGAGCATTTCCACTCATAATCTTTTTGCATGGTGTAGAGTTGCTTGGACTTGATTCTATTGTAGAGTTCGTCAAGGAGCATAAAGTGGTCGTTTTCGACGAGAGCGACGAGTTTAAATTTTTGGGCAATGTCGGAAAAGCCTTCGTCTTCGGCAATTTTCGAAAAAGAAGGATAAATAGTTGTGCTTTCGCTTTTTTCGTTTGAAGAAGCGTATTTTATCATGTCCACGAGTTCGCCATTTTCAAAAGGGAAGCCCGCTTTTATCTCGATATTTTTATTCAAGTTGCCCGAGTGAGAGGCGAGTTCGTCCCAAAAGACGCGAGCATGTGCCATCTCATTTTTTGCAAGTGACCTAAAAATTGTTTGGATATTTATTTTGCCTTCTTGCAAAGCCTTTTGAGCGATAAATTGATATCTTGCACCCCCTTGACACTCACCCGCAAAGGCACGTGCCAGATTTGTTTTTGTTTGTGATGTGTTAAAATCCATAAAAATTCTCCTTTACTTAGAATAATTCTTGGCAAAAATTGTGCAATTATACTTGAGAACTAAAAAATATAAAATTTTGTTGTATTTTAGTCCCCAAAAATTGTAAAAGTTTTTGTTGTACTTTAGATTTAAATGCGACAATATTTTTATTCAAGTCCCATATGCTTTAGCGATTTTTTAATTTTTTTAAAAAAAATGTGTGCAAAATCACCAAGTTGGCTAATTTATTTGCGATTTTTGATAAAAATAATTAAAATAAGTATGTTAGGAGTTTTGGGTGTTGATTTAATTGCTTAGTTGTTGTGCAATTTAAAAACAAAGTGGGGGACATTTTTATTGCGGGGCTAGTTTTTTAGATATTGTAAACGAGGCAAAATTGCTACAATTTGCTTGTGAAAATTGCGATTAAAAGGTGTTTATCGTGGGTGTTTGTTTTTTAAAATAAAAGGAGAAAAAATGTTAAATATTTTCAAAATCAATAGGCGTTATGGTGTTTTTGATGAAAAAACTTATGGTAGATTTATAGAGTTGTTGCAATCAATGACGACCTACACAATGGACTCCCCTGAGACCTCAAAAGTGGTGGACTACTACTACGATTCGCCAACAGGAATATTGGAGCAAAATGAGTTGCTTTTGAGAAGGCGTGTGATGGGGAGAAAGGCGGAACTTAAGATAAAAAGAAGATATTTTAGCGAAAAATATATGTATAGCGATTCTTTGCGTGAACATGAAAGGGAGAAGGAAATCGCTCCACGTGACCCGCTCTCCAAGCATTACTTCTTTTTGAACAATGCACTTAATTCAATGTTCTCCAATAATCTCCAATTTGACCCGGACAAACTTTTTGAACAAATGAGAGTTATAATGATTTTGTCCGTTAAGCAAGAGTCGAGAAAACTTTTTGGCTATGGCGGGCTAAAGGTGGAAGTAAGGCACGAAGACATAAAGATTGAGAATAAAAAAACGGGGAGAAAAAATAGGACGGAGCAAATTCAATTGAGACTTTTGTCGGGGGACGACACGTTGCCTATTTTTGAAGATTTTATCTCAAGAGTCGAAAAGCGTTGTAAAGAAATTTTTTACACAAGGGATAGCAAGTTTGAGATAGCATATCGCATGACAAAGCCACTTCCAAGCAAGGAAGAGCAACAAAAACGCAACGAGCAATTGCTAAAACAAAGGCTTGAGCAAAGTGCAAATGAAAATGTAAGGGTAAAGTAGGAGAAACGATGAAAGATTATTACGTGATTATTGATTGTGACCCAGGGATAGACGACTCTATGGCAATAATGAATGCTATAAATAGCGGGAATATTGAGGTTAAACTTATATCTACCGTATCGGGCAATTTGACTATAGAAGAAACTATGAAAAATGCTTTAAAACTCGTGGAAATATTTGGAGCTACCAATATCCCTGTTGCCGAAGGGGCAAGAGAGCCTATAAAAAGGCAAGCCATATATGCCTCTCATGCACAAGGGTCAAAGGGGTTAGGGGGCTATCAATTTGGGACACCAAAGACAAAGCCTTTTGTGCTTAAAAGCCCAGATGCAATTCACTATTTTTTGTGCGAAAATATGGCAAGGAATACAACAATTTTATGCATGGGTCCTATGACAAACATAGCTAATCTTCTCAAAAAATACCCAGAAGCCAAGGATATGATTTCTCGCATTGTATTTATGGGCGGAAGTAAGGACGAGAATGGTTCAACGGAGCCCTATAGAGAGTTTAATGTTGCCTATGACCCAGAAGCGGTGGACATTGTTTTGAAGTCAAACATTCCTTTTGTGCTTGTACCAATGGAACTTGGACATATTGCATATTTTACTCCAGACGAGCAAGGAAAAATCAAAAGAGCAAATAAAGTGGGTAAAATTTTTTATAAAATGTTTACAAAATACAACGATTTTCATGTGGGGAAGTTGGGGGCTGCTGTGCATGATAGTTGTTCGGCACTTTTCCTATCCAACCCAGAAATTTTTACAACTGAACCCGCAAAATTATCCATAAAATATCATACAAAAGAGGGACAAGAATATGGATATATTAAGTGTGATTTTGATGCAAAAGACCCAAATGCTCTAGTTTGTGTTGATGTTGATGTGGAAAAATTTAAGAAAATAATTTATGGCAATTTGTTTAATTACAACTAAATTTTTGATAAATAAAATTAAGGGAAATAAAATTGAAAAAGAATAGTTTGATGATTTTAAAAAAAATATGCTTGTGTGTAATGTGTGTGGCTTTTTGTGCCTGCCTTTTTGCATGTTCGCCTATAAGTATGTCTACGACGCAATACACAAGTGGGGAGATTTTGTTTAAAATGGAGTTTGATATTTCTACCTTGTCGGGAGAGCAAAAGGAAAAAGCACTTAATTTGGCAACGGGCTATCACACACAACTCACAAAGGCTTATAAGAAAAACCTTGTAGAACTTTTTGACAACGTCTACAAAGATAAGGCTTGGTGGACAATGAAGGGTGATGACGCAAAATGGGCTCTTATAAAAAGTGCATATCCCAGATTTATTGCTTGCGATAGGAATACCAACGAGACCGATGGCGGAGATGTTTTTGCAAATACAAGTATTGTCGCTGGTGCAACAAAGATTAAGGTTGAGATTGCTTTTAAATCAATTTATGGATACTTGGCGTATTTTTGCCCAAGTGCATACAAGTACGACGAAGATAGCAACAATATCGTTATTGACAAAACCTTTTATTCAACACTAATCGACACTCCTATTATGGTTTTAGATAGTGAAACGGAAAACACTTTTTTTGCAACAAAAATGGTGGAGACTTGCTCGCCTTTCTATTACAACAAAGAGCAACCTAAATTGCTAGAAGATTATAGTGGGACTTCCAAAACATATAGTAAGGGGGAACTCCTTGAAACTGTCGCAAAGGAAGAGTTGGGGTTAACAAATGAACAAGCGAGTTATGTCTTTTCGTTTATTACACCATATTCAAGATTACATTCCAATGGAACGATTGAAAGCGTAGAGGGCGGGATAAAGCATACGTGGACACTAGATAGCCTTGACGAAAATATAAAGGTGTATAGGAATTATGCCCGCCAAGTTGTTTATTATGTCATAGGCATTGGTGTTGGGGTTGTCTTGATGGGGGTTGCTATTGCAATTTCTATTGTAAAAACTAGAAAAAATAAAAAACAAGCAACTTTTATGGAAACTAAAATTGACGACCACGAGGAAAGTCCTTTGAGTACCCAAACAAAAGTCAATATTTCAAGGTCTACAAGACAACAAGATAGGGACAAAACCTTGTTTAATTCTCAAGTAGAAACACCAAAAAGAGTAAGGGCAAGAAGTGTCTCAGCAAGTAAAAATTTGGAAAAAGAAAATATCGACTTAAATGTTGAAAAGCCTATAAAAGAGACAAAAAAGAAAGCAACAAAGGTGGAGACAACGGAAGATAATTTGAAGCAAAAATCTACTACAAGCAAGAAAACGACGAAGAAAGAAGCAAAGGACAACAAGACGACAAAAAGACGTAGCAAAAAAATAATAGACGAACAAACTGTGCAAAATATGTCTGGACTTGAGTTGTTAAAGGCCATTGACGACTTAGTAAAAGAAAGGGAAAATGATAATGAAGAAAAATGACGAAATAGACAATAGACGACGAAAAGTATACGACACAAAAAGTTTGCTTATTAAATATTGCAAGAGATATGGAGTCGTTTTGCTTATTGTAGCCCCTATAGTTTTGATTTTCAATTTTATTATGTCACGAGAAGTGGCGGGTTACACGCAAGTTGTGTCCATTTTTGTAACTCTTGGGTTTATTCTTTTGGGTTGTCTTATAGGTTATGTGGTTTTTTCAAAGATTGACGACAAAAAGGAACAAAACGCCACAAAAGAGAGCGAGCGAGACCCTTTTGCAGATTAGAGTTGCGTGTTTTTAGGAAATCTTAAACAATGACCTTCAACCATCTTGACTTGCGGGGGTTAATAGTGATAATATTCTTCTAAGGAAAAAGGAAATAAAATGGAAAATAATTCTAAAAGTGTTGTAGCACGAATTACCCCTCATAGCATAGAAGCGGAGCAAAGTTGCCTTGGGTGCTTGCTTCTTGACGAAAATGCTGTGCTGGGCATAATGGCTGTTCTTAGGGAGTCGGACTTTTATGTAAAATCGCACAAGACAATTTTTGAGAGCATGCGAGAGATTTACAACGCCAACAAACCTATAGACTATGTCACCTTGACTGACGACCTAGAAAGAAAAGGCGTCTTGGAAACTGTGGGCGGGATAGATTACATATCGACCCTTACAAACATTGTCCCAAGTGCTGTCAATTACAAGCACTATGTGGATATTGTCAAACGTGACTCCATGCTTAGAAAACTTATATCGTGCAGTCAAGAAATTATAGACAAAGCCTATGATGGAACAGAAGAAAATGTGCTTGCCTTTGCCGAAAAAGTTATTTTTGATATAGCGGAAAAGGAGGATACTTCTAATCTTGAGCAACTTGGTGAGTCTTTGGGTGGAGTGTTAAAAAAATTTGAAGAAATTGACAAAAATGCAGGTGCGATAAGGGGTGTATCGACGGGAATTAAGGGCCTTGATAAAATTACAAACGGCTTGCAAAAGAGTGACCTTATTTTGCTAGCAGCGCGTCCAGGTGTTGGCAAGACAAGTCTTGCTATGAATATAGTCAATCATGCATCTTTGTTTGGCAAGTGCAGTTGTGCGGTGTTTTCGCTTGAAATGCCAAAAGAACAAATTGCACAAAGGACACTTTGCTCGGTGAGTAGCGTCAGCATGGAAAAGGCTCTCATGGGCAAACTTGACGGAAATGATTGGAAAGCCCTTTGGGAAGGGAATAAGAAATTGGCAAATGCTAAGATATACATAGACGACTCTTCTCTCAACACTCCAACGGAAATTTTGAGCAAGTGTAGAAGATTGAAACGTGAGCATGGTCTCGACCTTATTATGATTGACTATCTTCAACTTATGAGCAACAAAAATCCAAGTAGGGATATGAATAGGCAACAAGAGATTGCAAACTTTACAAAGTCTCTCAAGGCGACTGCAAAAGAACTCCAAGTGCCTATTATCCTTTTGTCGCAGTTGTCTCGTGATATTGAAAAACGTCAAGGTGACCATAGGCCTCAACTTAGCGACTTAAGAGAGTCGGGGGCAATTGAGCAAGACGCGGACATTGTTATGTTTATTTACGATTCGTCAAAATATGGCGAGACGGAAGACAGCGATGGACCTAATATAAGGGAACTTATCATTGCAAAACATCGTAACGGGGCTTTGGGGTCTGTAAAAGTGAAATGGATACCTGAACTTACAACCTACGTTGATGCAAATAGGTCAAACGATGAGGCAAGTTTGGAAAGAACTGCACCAGAAGAAAGCCCAAATGATATACCACCTAGCGATATGCCAATAGGAGATATGCCTTATTAGTTTTTTTATGAAAAATTACAAGTCAAAATTACAAAAAACTTATTAAAAATAGGGAATAATAAAACAAATAAGCAAAAAAAATATAAAAAATAAATAGATTAAGGAAAAAGAAAAAAATGAGAAAACTTACAGCAAAAGAATTACGAAATATGTGGTTTGAATTTTATAAAGAAAGGGGGCATGTGGCAATCCCAAGTGCGTCTCTTGTGCCAGAAAATGACCCATCGGTACTATTCACAACAGCTGGCATGCACCCACTTGTGCCATATCTTCTTGGAGAAAAGCACCCATGCGGGAAAAGGCTTGTGGATATACAAAAGTGTGTGCGAACGGGCGATATAGACGAAGTGGGCGACGACTACCATTGCACCTTTTTTGAGATGCTTGGCAATTGGAGTTTGGGCGACTATTTCAAAAAAGAAAAAATTGCATGGAGTTTTGAATTTTTGACAAGTCCAAAATATTTGGGGATAAAAAAGGAAGACTTGGCGGTTACTGTTTTTGCAGGAGACGAGACTGCTCCTAGAGACAACGAGTCGTACGAGTGCTGGAAGAAGTGTGGTCTAACCGACGCACAAATTTTCTTTTTACCAAAAGAGCACAATTGGTGGATTTTGGCAAGTGGTGTTGGACCATGCGGGCCAGATAGCGAGATGTTTATGGATACGGGCAAGCCAAAATGCTCAAAAGATTGCAACCCTTCGTGTAATTGTGGAAAATATGTTGAGATTGGCAACGATGTGTATATGGAATATGTTATAAAACAAAAGGGTGGCAAGGCAGAACCAAACAAGCAAAGGAATGTGGATACGGGCTTTGGTTTTGATAGATTGCTTTATATTTCAAACGGGCTAGAAAGTGTGTATGATAGCGAACTCTTTGTGCCTATTATCAAAAAAATTGAAGAAATAAGCAATTTGTTTTATCTTTTAAACGACGAAACAAAGAAAAATATGCGTATAATTGCCGACCATATAAGGGCCTCTGTTTTTATGATTTGTGATGGCGTTGTGCCACTAAATGTCGAGCAAGGATATGTGTTGAGACGCCTTATTCGTAGGGCAATAAATTGTGCAAGAAAACTCAATTTTGACGGGAGTAGGCTTGCAGAACTTGTGGGCGTAGTGGTCGATATTTACAAAGATTTTTATCCAGAACTTGCTACAAAACAAGAAGAAATAGAGAGACAAATTTTGCTTGAAAACGAGAAATTTTCTAAGACGCTTGTTCAAGGCTTAAAGGAGTTCGAAAAGGTTTGCAAGTATACCAACAATGGCGTATTAAATGGCAAAACGGCTTTTAGATTGTACGACACTTTTGGTTTCCCGCTTGAACTTACAAAGGAACTCGCAAAGGAAAAGGGGCTTGATGTAGACGAAGAAGGATACAAAGAAGCCTTTAAAAATCACCAAGAAAAAAGCAAAATGGGGGGAGACAAGGTCTTTAAAGGTGGGCTTGCCGATACGGGCGAAAATACGGTGAAACTACACACTGCAGTGCATTTGCTTAACTCTGCCCTAAAGCATATTGTTAGCCCAGACGTCAATCAAAAGGGGAGCAACATTACAAGCGAGAGATTGAGATTTGACTTTAATTGCGACCACAAATTGACTGACGAAGAAAAGAAAAAAATAGAAGATTATGTCAACGATTGCATCAAACAAGACATTCCTGTTGTATGCAAGGAGATGAGTCTTGATGACGCTAAAAAACTTGGGGCTGTGGGTGTTTTTGAGAATAAATACGGAGACAAGGTTAAGGTGTATATTATAGGCGACAAGTCTACCGAGATTTGTGGTGGTCCACATGTAAAACATACGGGCGAGTTGCACCACTTTAAGATTGTAAAAGAAGAGTCTAGCAGTGCGGGAGTGCGTAGAATAAAGGCTATTTTGGACTAAGTAAAAGACGTTTTTTAAAAGAAGTAAAAGAAAAAGTTTTTGAATATTAATATTGATAATCATTTACGAGAATAGATAAAACGTACAACTTAAATTTTAATAAATAAACCTATATAGAAATTTTAACGGAGGGGAAAATGAAGAAAAAGGCAAAAAAGTTTTTTAAATATTTTATGTTTTTGCTAGCACTTCTTGTTGTTTTGACGGGTGCATTTTTTGCCATACTATATTTTTCCCCGGGTTCAAGTATTTTAGGGTATCAATACGTGCAATTTGAAGAAACAATTGCAAAAGAACTTTCTCAAAGTGAACTTGGAAGCCAAGGTGTAAATAGTTTGAAGATAGAAGGCGGAAGCGTGGAAGTTGTGATTAGTCCAAATACTGAATCGGAAAATATCAAGATTTCTTACACTCAAAAGGTTAGAGGGTTTGCAAAGACAACCAACTCAGTTGCTACTTTAAAAACAGGTTATGCCCTTTCACAATTTGAAGAGCATACAAGTGATTACACAAGTGCAGTTATATCTATCGTGGAACCCTCGGGTGCACTTGTCTCATCAACGTCCATAGTACATGTTTATTTGCCACAAAGTTACAAAGTTCCTATTTTATATTGCAAATCGAGCAAAAACATATCGTATTTTGCCAAAACTTCTCAAACTGTAGACGATAAAACAACGGAGTATGCAACTAACGTAGAAGATATGTATTTTTACACGCAAGGCTCGGGGAAAATCTCTCTTAGTTGCGACAATGGGAAGAAAATTGGGCTAAAAACTGAGCGTGGTGACGTAGTTTTATCTGGGACGACTTTTAGTGCGGAAAAAATAAAATTTGACACCGATAGTGGCAAGTTCGATTTTTATAGCGATGGGAATTCTATACTTAACCTTTCCGACAAATTGGAAATTATGTCTTATGGCAAAAAGGGTGTAAAGATTAATATTGACACCTTAAACGGCAATTTGGTCGTCAATTGCAATGGCGGAGAATACAAGATTGGGACAATTGGCTCCGACGCACAAAAATCTGTTACACTCAATGCTTCCAATTCAAAATTTACTTTTGGTACGGTCAACGGCTCCATTTCGTTGCAAAATGGTGGAGATACGGGGAAAAATGTTTTTATAGCAACCACAATAAACAATTTGTCTACAACAAACAACACTTTCGAAGTGGGGAGTGGAAGTGTCACGATAAACAAGCTTGTTGGCACGAGTTCTTTATCTTCTACGTCTGGGAATTTGTACGTGGGTGAGATAGATTTGGATAGTAGCATTTATGCTTTAAGTGACTCGGGCGAAATCAATTTAACTTATCAAGAAAGTCGCACATCAAAACTAAACACTTCCGTCAATGTTTTTTCAAAAACGGGAGATATTTATCTTAATAATATAAGCGGGCTTCTCAAGGTCAATATTTTATCAAAAAGCGAGAAGGCAAAACTAGATATTGTTTTTACAGCAGTATGCAATGTAGATGACAATGTGATAAAAGCGGAAGATAGAGATGTGTCCATGACACTAAAAGGTTTTACCGATGACTTTAAACTTAGAGCCTTAACCACCACAAAAGCATTGTTTGATACAAAAATCGACCAATCTCAAGTAAGCAACAACGATAGAGATTATCTTTTGGGCGACAATGGGTACAAAGATTACGTGTACCAATATCGTTGTTTTTATTCGCTTGACGAGTCTATGTCCAACATAGGCAGTTATGCAAAACTTATGGTTTCTACTTCTGGCGTAATAAGAATGTTTGCTGATTTTAGTTGAGCGATATAATTACTTTAAAAGTGGGCAATAGCAATAGCCTTGCAGTAGGCAAATTGTATATATCGTAAGCACTTTTCATACAAAAGTGTAGATTATTGCGATTTTGCAAAAGGTATGGGTTTGTTTTGGATAGAACTTTTGAATACTATGAATAAAACTTTTGAGTATTTTAAATAAAACTTTTAAATAAAACTTTAAAATAAGACTTTTAAGCAAAATTTTCAAACAAAATTTTTGAATAAAACCTTATGAAAAGTGAGACAATAGAAAAATATACATATTTATTGCATAAAACGATAAAAAAGCATGTGCTTTTTGTTTAAGAATAACGAAAATGCGTATATTTTTTTGTACAAAATGATAAGAAGACTATGAATTTTTGTATAAAACGACAAAAACCATGCGTTTTTTTGTGCAAAACGACAAAAAAATAAACCAATATTGACAATTTGAAAGATGTGTTTTATAATATGTGCATAAAACAAAAAAGGGGTTTGTGAAATGAAAAAATTTTTGTTATTTTTAGTTATTGCAATCGCTTCAATTAGTATCGGACTTACAATTTATTACTTTTCAATAGACAACGAGGTCATTTTGATTAGGAGTTCCTATCTCGTTATAGAAGATGGGGATACTATTTCTACTGATGGGCTGGTTGATTTTAAGTATCGTGATGAGAATACAAAACTTACGTTTAGTGCAAGCAACACTGAGGAAAATACGTTGCTTACCTACAAAGATGGCGAAGGCTTTTTTACAACTGAAGTTGGCAAGGGCGGTGAGAGCAAAATTATCGTCAAAACGACCAATAGAAATTATCCAGAATTGACCATCAACGTGCTTGTTTGTAACGGGAGTGAAGAATATCCTTACATAATCAACAATGCTGAGACTTTAAGTCAAGTGGGGAGAACGGATAGCAAATATACAGGAGACAAGCATTACAAGTTGGGTGCGGATATAACCTTTAAAGTGGCTGACGATGTTGCTTGGACACCTATTTCCGAATTTAGCGGTGTGCTTGACGGCAATTTCTATACGATTTCTAATCTTACAATTACTAATAAATCTGCAATGAACATGGAAAATGTTGGGTTTATCGCTACTATCAAAGAAAACGCTATAATCAAAAATCTTTATCTTAAAAACATAAAAATTGATGTAGAAAATAGGTCAAATGTAGGCTCTGTGGCAGGGTTAAACCAAGGCACAATTATGACCACAGAAGTAACGGGAGAGATAAAGTCGACTAGCAATACAAGTTATGTGGGTGGCATTGCGGGTACAAGTTCGGGAGACACAGTTTGTGCCAAAATAGATAGATGTGGCTTTGAAGGACCTATCGTTGCAACGGGTGTTGAGAGTTTAGAAAATACTCAAACAATCGGTGGTGTTGCAGGTTACAACAATGGCAGTGTGATTAGCGAGAGTTATTTTAGAGTTATAGGCAACAAGCAGCTCAGCATAGGCTCCGCTTGTTTTGGTGGAATTGTTGGCGTGAATGAAGAAAAGGGGTCTTTACCTTCCAATATTTATGACAGTTATTGTTTCCTTGAGAATGGTGTTGACGAGTCGGCTAACGAGACAATTGAGATATACAACAATATCGCTGGTGTTGTTTATAAAAATTCTTCAAACAGCAGTGCAACAAGTTATGTGATGGGCAACTACTATTATTGTGGTTCAGACGAGAGTGGTGTTTCCAAGTTGACTAAGGAGAATGTTTGCGAAGGCACAATTGATGGGCAATATAATGGCTATATCAAGAAAGAAAGTTTTACAATACAAAGCAATTTTATTTCCTATGTGACAAAGTCAAATAAGGCAAAAAGATATTGGTCTTTTGATTCTACTTGGGAAATGGGCGTATCGTATCCACTTTTGAATATCCGTTCCGCCATGGGGTCAACCTATCCAACGGACACTTCAGATGTTATAGGAGAAAACGATATTGCAAGTGCCGAAGATTTGTACACTAAATTAAATAATGAAAAAGACGGGTCGTTCAAAATTGTCAGTAATATAGATTTTGCTGATGTAACTTGGATTTGGGGAGACGAGACACACCCATTGTTTGATTTTGACGGGACATTGACAAGCGACGGATATGTTATCAAAAATTTCAAAGTCATTAGCAACGAGACATCAAAAAATGTGGGAATGTTTGCTAACCTTGGTACAGGTGCTTTCATAAAGGGTTTGACCTTTGAAAATGCAACAATTACTTACGACAAAGACAATAGTGCAACAAGAAACGTGACAAATGTTGGCTTGTTGGCTGGCGTGTCAAAGGGTGCAACTATCGTTGACGTGACAATAAATGGTTTGGAAGTTGATGTGTATGGTTCGAAGTTTGGCGGAATAGTTGGTGTGGCAGAAGAAAAAGCCGATAAGTATATTTCGAATGTAACTATTAAAAATTTGAATGAAACCAAAGGATACTTTACTTATGCGGGCGGAATTGTAGGCGACAACGGGACTGTTATTAGTGTAGACAAATTTGGCGAAGAAATTACCTACAACACACTTGTCAACATAAAATTAAATGCAAATTATGTTGGTGGGGCAGTAGGAAGAAATAGCGGAACGGTGAGTTACGTAGATGTGAGCAATGTTAAGTTCAACGAAACAAGCGAAGACGCAAAAGTCTTTTCACAAAAATCTATAGTTGTTGGCGGAATCGCTGGTGTAAATAAGGGAGTAGTATCCAATGTTTATGCAAATCTCAATGCTGAGACTGTCTCCGGCAAAACCTATAGCATTTACATTGGTGGACTTGTTGGATACAATACGGGTGCGGTATCTCTTGGCTATGCAAGTGGAACGACAATAAAAGTGACAAATGGTTACACTGTTTATGCGGGCGGACTTGTTGGTGTGAACGCAAAAGGAATGGTGACAAAGAGTATTGTCAAAAAAGGTTCCATCAATTGTTCAGTTGCAAATCACAATTCTGACATAACAAAACTAAGCAATGTTTCAATCGTTGGCGGACTTGTTGGCTTTGATGAAAAAACGAGCAACCAATTCTCGTTCAGCGAATGTGTTTCTTTGATTACTTCAATAAAAGGTGCTTTTGTTGGAGGACTTGCAGGCGATGCAAACGGAATAATTGAGAGATGTGCTAGCGGAAGCAAGAGTAGCCCTGTGGAAATTGTTGGCTTTACGGCTGGCGGACTTGCGGGCATTGTCCCAGGAAAAATATATGATTGTTACACAATTTGTACAATTAGTGGACAATATACCGACAATTCTTACGACGGTGTTTCTTCAATAGTAAACTTGAAAGTTAGTGCAGTCGGTGGCTTTACCGCAGTTATGATGAAAACGGATAGCGAAATAAGAGGTTGCTATGCGGTTGCCAATTTCAAAAATGGTGGCGTAAGGTTTAGCACATGTGCTGATTTGAGTTCTACTTACAACACAGGCAAGGTCGTCGGGGGGATATATGTTGTAGAAGGTACTCCAGGGCTTAACAAATTTGGCAAAATTCTCTCCGAGACTGCTCTCAACGGAACAGGAGACAACAACTATCAACAATTCTTTGCATATATTGGTTCTAACGATAAGAGTGTTTGGGACACGTCAAAAGGTGGTTATCCAAAACTTTATAAGGTGGAAGAAAACGTCCCAAAGGATATAATAACTCAAACTGAAGAATAAGTTTAAAAAGAAAAAAACAAGGTAAAGTGGGTATCCAAGTTTACCTTGTTTTTTTTGTATAAAAATATAATAATTGTGACTCTTTATAGCAATTTGAAGTTAATTAAAGTGAGTGAAGTTGAATTAATCTTTATTGTACAAAAACATAATAAATATGGCACCTTGTTGCAATTTGAAGTTAATTAAAAAAATAAATTAATTTTTATTAGGTTGGTTATGTTTAATTATTTTTTTGAGTAGAGAGTTGTTTCGGAGAGTTTGCCATGCGATTTGAGAGTGGAGAGAATTTTTGGCGTTATAATTGTCCCTTTTGGGGCAAGTATATGGTTGTCGAGAGAATATATGTTTTGGGTGGTGGTGCGTCCTATAAGGAACTCGCTGTTGCCTAAAAATTTTTGTGGAGTAGACTGTGGGGCGGGGCTTTCGATAGCCATAATTTTCACTTTATTGTCAATAGGGAGCAATTTTACATGCGGGCGAAAATTTGAGAGAGACACCTTTTTATCTGTCAAGTTAATAATAATCGATTTTGATACGTTTACAAGTTGGGCGGGAGAAAAATTCTTTTTGCTTGAAATATATTCTTTTATGGTTAAATTGTCGTTTAAAATTATGTCCTGCAAAAGCCCCAAGTCTTGTCCTTTTGTGGAAAAAGTTGTTTTCCCAATTGGGTTGTTGCAGTGTATTTCAATTTGATTTATTGTGCTGACCATGTTGTCATTGTTTTTTATAACCACATAGTCGCCCAACGCATAGATTTTGCTGGCGGGGAAAGTGTACTCTTCTTCGTCGTTATCAAAAAGCATAAGTGAGACAATTCTTGTATATTTTTCGTCAAAACATACGTCTTTTATTGTCCCTTCTATTCTGCCCGAATAAAGATTGAGAACTTGCATAGAGATAAGGTCGCTGAGATTTATCATTTTAATATCCTTTTATATAGAGATATTTATTTATATGACAACTTGTCCCATTTTATTATTTGTTTTGTGGTAAAAGCAAAATTTTAATAAAGTAAAAATGATAATTTTATTGAAAAAATTATTCAAAAAGTTGCCAAGAGATAAAAAAACTTTTACAATAAAAATATGTGGTTGATGGATAAAATAAAAAAATTATTTAGCAAGACTCTTTCCCTTGCGGAGAGTGATAAGGGAAATCTTATAACCTATGTAAAATTAAAAAACAAGACATTAAAACTTGGGCAAGAGATAACTATTGACCAAGGTTACAACTTGGTGTCTGTGTATTACAACCGTTTTTGTGATATTGTGGGGGAAGGTAAGCAAACGTTAGACGAGACGACTTTACCCAAAATGTATCGACTTTTTTATAACGCAACTAAAAAAGAAGAGGAGAAAATTTCAAACGAAATTGCCGATGCCGACCTTTATTTTCTTAATTTAAATCAACTAAAAATTTTTGTTCGAACGGGTAAAATGCGTTTCGTCTCAAATGGCGAAAAGGTCAAAGCAAGGCTACAATGCGAGATTGAGTATAAAATTTGCGATATAAAAAAGTTTATGGAATATTTTGCAAATGAATTTGCTATACTTAAAAACGGCAAGGTTGTGGGTGAAATAAATTATTTTTTGAGAGAAAAAATAGAAAAATGTCTTGCAAAAAGTGAGTTTGAGGACCTTTTTTCAAAAAAAGAAGAGGTAGAGAAAATTATGCTTGAAAGGACTCAAGAGTTGAGAGAAGAACTTGGGCTAGAAGTGGTAACTGTTGTCTTGAACGAGGTTGAAGTCCCTAAAAAATATCTTGGTAAGAAAATTATTGCAAAGAACAAGGTCGAAACGAGTGAAGAAGTGCTAAAAATGGCGGAAAATAGTATAAATGGCGTGAAGGAAGAACAACATGTTTATGTCGGGGTAAACAAAGATTTGGGTAATCAAAGGGAACAAGAAGAGATTAAACAAAGTGCGAGCAAAGAAAACTTTAATCAACAAAACAACGAAGATTTGCGAAAAGGGAATGAGTTTTTAAAGCAAGAACAAGTAAGCGTAAAACAATATGTGAGTTGCGACGACATAATTGCCGACGTCAACAAGTCGCAAGTAGCTTTACAAGGCAACAAAAATTGGGAAGATAGTTATAGCGTCGCAAGTGAGCCATATATAATAAGTGACGCCCCACAAGGAGCACCAAATCTATTTGAGGAGCCAAAACAAGAACCTATAAAAGAAGTAGAGCAAGCGCCAAAGGTTGTAACAAAATACAAGGTGGTTATAAAATGCCCTTGTTGTGGTGCAAAAAACGAAGAGACTGCCGAGTATTGTATGGTGTGCAAGAGCAAGTTGTAAACTTGATTGATTATAATCAAAAAACAAATGGGAAAAATGGTTTAGATTAGTAATATTGGTTTTTCGTAGTTTTTTGGTGTAGCAATTTGAATATTATTTTGTGATAGGTTGCAAAACAAAAAACAGGGTTGTCGTTTAGCCCTGTTTTATTTTTTTCTAATCTCTAAAACCACATTTACATTCATACGAGTCGCAAAAGTGTCCACTCTTGTCGTTTGCAGATATTTTTATGTTGTCGCGATTGCACGCACAGCCATTTTTGTTGTACACGCAAGACGAGACACTGCAACACACTTTGCAAGTTGAATTTTCTTCCATACAATCTCTCCTTTTGTTAATTTTTTAATAGGCAAAATTTTTAAAGTGCTACAACTATTTAGAAGTCGCACTCGCATATATTTTGTGAAAACTAGAAAAAAATATTTACAGGTTTTTAAAAATTTAATTTTGTTTGCTTATTTGCTAACTAGCCCCAACTACTTGGTTGCTTTATTCGGTTTTATCAATTTGTTGGCTAACTTGGGTTCGTCTACTTGTTCGTTTGATTTAGTTTTGTCAACTTGTTGGCAAGTTTGGTCTCGTTTACTTGTTTTATTAATATAGTTTTGTCTACTTGTTGGCTAGTTTGGGTTTGTCTATTTGTTTGATTAATTTAGTTTTGCCAATTTGTTGGTTTAATTATTTTGGTTTAAATATTAAAAACGATGTTTGTAAATTAAAAAACTTTTTTAAGATTTGAAGCTTTGCAAAAGGGTTTTGAGATAAATTAAATTTTCGGGCTACATATTAGAAGTCTTGAAAAAATAAAATTTCGGGCTACATATTAGAAGTCTTGAAAAAAATTTTTTCAGTCTATATATAGGTTATGAAAAAAATAAAATATGTGTTTGACGGGAAATAAAAAACAAGGATAAAACACCCTTGTTTAGTTGTCTTTTTATATTTTTATTTGCAACCTATTATATATAGGACTTATTTTGCCTTTAAATCTTCTTTGAGTTTTTTGACCATAAAGTCAGGGTCGATGCCATGCACTCCCGAGGCCTCTTCAACCGTTTCCATTCTGCTCATTGGGCAACAAAAGCAATGCATTCCAAAATTTGTCAAAATTTCTTGTGCGTTTTCGTAGTTATCCAAAATATCTCCCAAAGTTGTGTTTTTTGTAATTTCCATAATATCGCTCCTTTTACATGTTTATTTTAAACATTTTTTTGTTTTTTACAAATTTTTTTACGTGGTTGCCTAAATTGTTTTTTGTGCGTGTGCTTTTTAAATGCCTTGTAGTAAATTTTATTACTAACATTTTGAAAATCAATTTAGGAAAGTTTTGTGGGTCGTCGCATAATGATTTATTCAATTAAATTCTTTACCGCAATAAATTTTTCTACCAAAATAAATTTCTCTAACACAATAAAATTCTCTAACACAATTAAAGTTCCTACAAATTAGACTTGTTTCGAAATAGAATTTTTTTAAATTAAATTTTTGAAATTAATTTTCTAAGAGCAACTTAATATTTTTAAAATTGTATTAAGCGAAATTTAATTTAAAAAAAACAAAAGTGTCATAGACACCTTTGCTTTATGTAACAATGCTAATTAGCAATCTCTATAGTAGCCAATGTTTGATTGTTGATTTGGGTTAAACGTAAAGTTGCACAATGAAGCAACCAAATCGTAAATTCCAAACGTTATTATGCCCCAAAAGAAGTATGCACAGGTTCTTGACTTCCAACCATCTGGTTTAAGCCCGGTGTGGTTGATAATAAAACTTCCGATAAAGCCTAAGAAAAATGTCAAAACAAATCTTACTGCATTCTTTCCATCTTTTGTTTTCAAGAATGGGTCTCTAATTCTGCAACCACAGTGTGGGCAAATCTCTGCCTCGTCTAATACTTCTTTTCCACATTTTGAACAATACGCCACGAGATATTCCTCCTTTTATATATTTGAGAATATTATATTTAATATGTAAACAATATGTCAAGTATATTAATATAATTAATTTTATAGTATATATCCAATA
>CAVHMC010000007.1:0-19647 GCA_963636895.1 Oscillospiraceae bacterium
ACAATATGATAAAATAACTACACATTTATATAGTAGATAAATGAGTAGTTTTGTGAGTAGAATTCTTTGATTTTTTTACATAAAAATGATATAATAAAAATATGAATTTATACGATTTTGACAAAACAATTTATCCATATGAAAGCACAAGAAAATTTTATTTTTTTGTACTAAAACGCAACAAAAAGCATTTTTTACACATTTTTAAAGTCGCCTTTTGGGGTTGCCTTTATTGGCTGAAAATTATTAATTTGAAAAAGTTTAAAGAAAGATTTTTTTCTTTTACAAAATTTGTGCCCGATTTGGAGCAAGCCGTAAAAGATTTTTGGGACAAGGAATTTTTCAACATAAACTATTGGTATTTTGACAAAAGAAAAATGGGTGACGTCATTTGCTCGGCTAGCCCAAGTTTTTTGCTTGAAAATATAGTCGGCAAAATAAACAAAGATGCTCATCTTGTTTGCACCGAGTTTGACTTGGCTACACAAAAAATTGTGGGCGAAAATTGCAAGGGAGAAGAAAAAGTATCGCGTCTAAAAGCACTTGGCTACATGCATTTCAAAGATGGTTATAGCGACTCGAAAAGCGACTTCCCTATGCTTTCTTTGTGCGACAACGCCTACAAAGTGAAAAAAGAAAAAATTACTTTTTGGCATAAAAAATGACACAAAACTATGCTAAACGTATTGTAAAATTTTGTGCCATTTATAATTTTGAAGAAACCTAAATTTTGCACGCAGTTGTGCCGTCTTTTGTATCAACAAGCCTTATCCCACGCGACAAAAGGTCGTCTCTAATCTTATCGGCAGTTGCAAAATCTTTATTTTTCTTTGATACTGCCCTTTTTTCAATAAGGCTTGCAAGTTCGCTTGCATCAATACCCAAGTCATTCTCGCTCTTTGGGTCATTTTTTAATAAATCTAGGGATAAAACTTTATCAAAATCTTTCACAAGTGCAAGTTTTGTTGCACCATTTATAGTTTGGTCTTTTAAAACCTCATACAAAATTGTAAGAGCCAAAGACGTATTCAAATCATTTGAAAGTGCGTTGTTAAATTTTGTGACATAATTATCAAAATACTCTTTTTGTAATTCACCGACGTCGTCAATTGTGGCAATTTTTTGCTTTAATTTTTTATATGCAGTTTTTGAATTGTCCAAAATATCGTAAGTGAACAAAAGTTGTTTTCTATAATGAGATTGCAAGCAAAAAAATCTATATTCCAGCGGGTTATAACCCTTGCTTTCTAGCAACGAAACGGTCAAAAATTCGCCTTTAGACTTGCTCATTTTGCCACTACTTGTGATAAGATGCTCGACATGAAACCAATATTTGCACCATTTGTGCCCCACAAAACTCTCCGTTTGAGCAATTTCGTTGGTGTGATGTGGAAATTTGTTATCAACACCACCACAATGCAAGTCGAGATATTCACCCAAATACTTATAGGAGATACCCGAGCATTCTATGTGCCACCCTGGGTAGCCTACACCCCAAGGGCTGTCCCACTTTAACGCTTGATTTTCAAATTTTGACTTGGTAAACCACAAAACAAAATCATTCTTGTTGTGCTTCCCTTCATCTTCTTCGACACTATCACGCACTCCTATCATCATATCGTCTTTATTTTGTTCTCCAAAACGATGATAGGTGGAAAGCTTGCTTGTATCAAAATACACGTTGCCATGGCTAATATATCCATAGCCCCTTTCAAGCAACACTGATATAATTTTAATATACTCATCGATACAATTGGTTGCTGGGACAACTATTTCTGGCCACTTGATATTCAATTTTTCGCAGTCGCTTTTGAATGCGTCTGTGTACATTTTGGCAATTTCTAGTACGGACTTATGCTCGCGTTTTGCCCCCATAAGCATTTTATCTTCGCCCGCGTCGCTGTCACCCGACAAATGCCCCACGTCCGTTATATTCATAGCACGCGTAACATTATAGCCCAAATAATTCAAGGCTTTTTCCAACACGTCTTCCATTATATACGAACGGAGATTGCCTATATGTGCAAAATGATAAACTGTAGGCCCGCAAGTGTACATCTTTACCCTGCCCGCCTCGTATGGCACAAATTCTTCTACTCGTCTACTCTCCGAATTATATAATTTCATTTTTTCTCCAATTTTTATAAAATTAACATACTTTATACGCTATAGTATATTTTATTCTTTTGAATACATTTTGTCAAAAAATATGTTGCACTAAATAAAATTTACAAAAGTTATGAAAATTAATATTTAAAAATTAGCAATATCCAAGCCAACAAAATAATAAAAAAAATTAATAAAAGGACTATCACTTTTGAAACTAGCGGAATAAAAAGAAAAGAACGATGCGAGTTTAATGCACTGTTCCTTTTATATTAGTTTCAAAATTTGTCAACTAAGGACTATCACTTTTGAAACTAGCAAAATAACAACTTAAATTTTATGCAGAATTCCTTTTTTTTGATAAATTCAAAAAACATTGACCAAAATCTCCCTTCTTATTAGTTAAAAAAAGTAAATATTTTACTTACAAGGAAGTTTAATATTTACTTTCTCGTTTTAACTATTTATACTCAACCGCTCGCTTGCGATATTTATATCTTGACTTTTTGTAAAGCAACTTTTCTTGATATTCTTTTAATGCATCTTGATACATTGCCAAGATTTCGTCTATAGTTTTTGGGTCATAATAATACTTGTACAAGGTTTTGTAAGCATTTTCGCCCATAGTTTTTAATTGTTCCCTGTTGTTGTAGGCATAAACAATGTATTTGGCATAATCTACCGGCTCGTTTTTAGCCACCAAGCCATTTTGATAATTCACCATCAATTCACTTTGAGCACGATTTTCGATTGCCAAAGTTGGTGTCTTGCACCCCGCTCCTTCAGCTTGAATAAGACCTGCAGTCTCATAAACGCTTGGGAAAAGCAAAAGGTCTGTCCTTTGATAAAAGTCGACAAGAAGTTCCCTATCTCGCACCATTCCAACAGAAATAAAATATCGTTCAAGCCCCAAATCTTTTATTCTTTTTAAGGCTTTATTTAAATAATCACCATCTCCAACAATAAAAACCTTGAAATCAAAATTTTTATCTCTTAATAAATTAATCGAATCAATAACAAGGTCAATACCCTTAACTTTTACAATTCTAGAAATAAAAGACAAAACAAAGGTATCGTCGCTTAGATTGTACTTTTCGTTTATTCTTTTTCTAGCTTGCTCCTTGTCATTTGGCACCAAATTTGTCGCATTGTACAAAACTTTTGTGTCTTCTCTCAACCCATACGGAACGAGAGCCTTTTTACAAAAGTTGCTAACAGTGTAGACATAATCACACTTATTTATTTTGTTCAAAAACAATTTAATAATTGGTTTTGCCAAAAAATCAAACTTGACATAATCTTTTACAGCCGTATGCCACATGGTATGCACACAAGTGACAAGTGGAATGTTTAGTTTTTTGCATACTTTTTTTGCATAGGTCATGAAATTGCCCGGCGAATGGCAGTGAATCAAATCAAAATTCCCTTCTTCTACCATTTTACGAAAGTTTTTGTCAAACTCTGGGTGAGCCATGCCATCTCCCGTTATGCGGTTGTAATAGCCCTTGCAACGAACTATTTTATATGGTCTTTCTGAGTCGACATACCCCCTTGCATAACAAGCACCAAGGGTCACATCGGCAACACGACTTAAAGCAATGCAACTTTGGTCAGCAACAGACCCCACCCCACCTACTACGGGATAGAAAGTGTCCACCAAAACAAGTATTTTTAATTTTTTTTCGCTCATCTTTTCCTCAAAAAAATGTATTAGGATAGTTTATAACTAAAAATAGTCTACGATAAATGTATAAGCACAAAATTGTACTCTTATAAATAACCTTATTTATATTTTACACTATTTATGTATCCTTGTCAAAAGAAATACTTTAACATTGTTGTAAAATGTTCTTAATCTTTTTTTGAAAAAATTTCTACTTGTTTTGAAAATTTTCTTTACAAATCTTCGTCATCATAGATATTTTCTTGAACAGAAGCGACTTCCTTTTGTACGTGACGAGCAAGTTTTTTTGTCATTTTGCGACGTAGGACAAATTCCACAACGCCATATACAAGGAAAGAAAACCCTATTGCAAACATGACAATAACAAAGGTGTCAAATTGGTCGTAACTAGCAATTTTGAGATAAGTAAAGGCAAGGGACACAAAAACACAAGCCGTACGGATATACGACAAAAGCGACCTTTCGCACGACATATATGTTTGTCTTACAGCTAAAGTTGTCCTTAGTCCCTCAAGTTTAAGTTTGTTACGCTCGCTTTGCTCTTGCATAGAAGAGCTCTCTTGCTTATTCTTTTCAATTTTATTTTTTTGACTTGGTTCGTCTTTTACTTTTCTTATTGTTCTTTTTTGTATTGTATTTTCTTCTTTCATATTATACCCTTATTTACATTCCTAATTTTACATTATCCTAATAAACTTAGTCAAACAAATTTGAAAAACAATGTATTTTTTAATGAAAGTTTCTTGTAATTATCAAATAAATATGCTAAAATAATTATAATAAAATTAGGAGTTGATTATGGATAAAAAAGTTTTAAGTTTTGACATATTTAAAAAAATGCTTGACGAAGAAAAGGTTAAAAAAATTAGACAAAATGCTGTATATAATTGCTATTGGAACGAAGCTAATCAAATGTCGGACAAAGATTTGTCAAGGCTTGGGAGAGCCGATATTGATAAGGAAATGGAGCAATTTGAGTTGACAAACATGACAGAAGCCGACTACGATGCAGAAGGTTTTATCCCAGAATACTTGCAATATCTTGGTAGAGCTGGCAGGCAAAACAATATGACGGTTTGTTTAAGGTGGGTTATTGATGAAGAATTAGACGAGTTGGAAGAACTAGAGCCGGGCGAAAGTTTGAGAGAACTTGGCAGTTATTGGACTAAAAATAGTATGTCCAATTTTAGTTATTCGGAAAAGCAAAAATATTTGCATTTCTTCCTTAACTATAGAGATAGAGCAACTATTTTACATTCTATTGACGAAGAGGACACTCCTAAAGCATCATTATGTGTGTATTTGATTGATTCCGACCTTGTTGAAGACAGTTCTGGTGAAGGCAATTACAAGGATGAAGATGATGATGCTTATTGGGAAAATCTTGCTGAGTTGGCTATTAAATCAAAGGACCTCACAAAAGATAACTTTATCCAAAGTTTTGATATAAAGCAAACTCGATGTGAAAATTATGACCAAATAAAACACACTGATAATATTCGCAAAGAATTTCTTCCAGACGAATACTTGTACAATGGCGACGACTATGAGCAAGACAATTTCATGAACTAACACTATTTACATATTAAAATTTACCCCAATTGTCCCCTTACCTATTGTTTAAAATTTTGGAATAATTAAAATTTGCAACCTAACTAAAATAAATATAATTTTGTTATTTATGACTTTTTAAATTTTCGTTTATAAATATATTATTTTAAAACATGTGACCTTTTGTTGCATGTTTTATTTCTTTGTAAATTTTCTAATTTCGTTTTGCAAAAATTAAACCAAAAGTGTTGATTTTTTTGACAAAATGTTGTATTTTTAGATAGATTAAAAGAAGGATTAGTATGAAACTATTAGATTTGAGAACTTTAGATAAAACTTTAGACGAAAAAAAAGACACTGTGGTCGAAATTGGCGGTTGGGTGCGAAGTGTTAGAGACAACAAAAATTTTGGCTTTATCAACTTAAACGACGGCACAACTTTCAAGGGCGTGCAAATTGTCTTTAATGCAAGTGATTTTGATAATTATTCGGAAATTGCAAAACTTAACACCGGTAGCAGTATCAAATGCTCTGGGGTCGTTGTTTTGACGCCAAACAACAAGCAACCTTACGAAATACATGCAAAAAATATTGAAATTTTGTGCAAGACCGACTCTGATTATCCTTTGCAAAAGAAAGGTAGCACGCTAGAATTTTTGAGAGAACAAGCATATCTTCGCCCAAGAACCAATCTTTTTAATGCGGTTTTTAGAGTAAGGAGCAAAGCAAGTTTTGCGTTACACAAATTTTTCAACGAAGAAGGCTTTGTGTATCTTCAAGCCCCAATTTTTACCTCAAGCGACTGCGAGGGGGCTGGCGAACTCTTTAAAGTAAGCACGCAAGACATTTACTCGGGCAAAAAACTTGACCCAAAAGACGAACTTTTTGGAAAGGCGGTCTACCTTTCCCCATCTTGTCAACTTGAAGGTGAGACTTTTGCGTTGGCTTTTGGCAAAACATACACTTTTGGTCCAACTTTTAGGGCGGAAAATAGCAACACCGTCAAACACGCCAACGAGTTTTGGCATCTTGAGCCTGAGATGGCGTTTTACGAACTTTTTGACGACATGGACGTTATGGAAAAAATGATAAAATATGTCATAAAGTATCTTTTTGAGAATTGTAGAGCCGAGCTCGAGTTTTTTGATAGTTTTGTCGAAAAGGGCTTGATAGAAAAATTAAAACTCGTCGAAACAAGCGATTTTGAAAGGATAACCTATACAAAGGCCATTGAAGAACTTGAAAAACACAACGACAAATTTGAGTACAAAGTGCATTGGGGGAGCGATATTCAAACGGAGCATGAAAAATTTTTAACCCAAGAAGTGTACGGCAAACCTGTATTTGTATACGATTATCCAAAAGAAATAAAGGCCTTTTATATGAAAGTCAATGACGACAACAAAACAGTTAAAGCCACTGACCTACTCGTGCCGGGCATTGGAGAACTTTGTGGAGCAAGCGAAAGAGAAGAAAGGTACGACGTGTTGCTCAGTCGTATCCACGAACTTGGTCTCAACGAAAAAGACTATTGGTGGTATCTCAATTTGAGAAAATTTGGTAGCGTAAAACACAGCGGTTTTGGTCTCGGTTTTGATAGACTTGTCATGTATGTAACGGGTATGCAAAACATACGCGACGTCATTCCCTTCCCTCGCACACCAAAAAATTGCGAATATTAATTTTGATTTAAAACATATAGCATAAACTTATAAAAATAAATCTCCTATGTTAGAATTTTGCAAACTACGTAAAACTTTTACCATAGGAGATATTTTTTTTATCTTAATAACCCGCTTTAGACCACAAACTATCTAAAAGGCTTTTTGAAGTAAAAACACCTTCTACAATAACTATACCATAGAAGGTGTTTTAATTTGAAGTAAATTTTTTATTACAAAAATGTAATTAATTTCTTTTTTTCAATAGACTTTTACCATAGCGTTTACTTTATAAAAATCTTATAGCTTACTTGCCAATGTTGTTATAATGCCAGAATAATAGCCAGAAGTTCCCTTTGTATGGTTCTCTACTTCAGTTTTAGCATAAGAAATCGCGGCTTTTTGTTGAGCGCTTGTTCCATTGTCGTCATGTATCTTTTGTAGCAACGTCTTAGTCAACTCTTTTGCAATATTTACTCCGTTTATTGTCGTCATATTTTGCTCAATATCGTCAAGCACTGTGCCGACACTTGTTGCATTATTTTTAAACGTTTCGATATCACTTACTTGAGACATTTTATTTGTTATATTGTTTTGCAAAGTCTCGAGTTCAACAAATAGTTCGACAAAACTTGTATTTTCGTTAATATCGTCTTTTATGCTCGATACTGTGTCACGATAATCATCATCTATTTTCTCTACTTCTTTATCAAAACGCACCTTGACCAAATCTACAACAAGGTTGCTACTAAAGAGTTTGCTCTTTTTGATTTCATCTGGGTCAGAAACAGTATAGGTAGAAGTGCCATCGTCTTTTGTGACCGTTCTTCCATTTATTTCGTCAAGACGCACTGCAATATCCTTTGCATCGGCGTTGCTACTTTTAATAGTATTAATAAGGTTTGCAATAAATGTAAACTCTGTTTGATAATTTTCAATTTTACTTATATTTGCAACAAGACCGTCTTTAGGGTCAGACAAAAGTTCTTTTTCTTTTTCTAGGTCAGCCCCAAGTGAATTGATTTTTTCCGTCATAATTGACTCTATAATAGTATTTATCACATCTTTTGTGAGAAGTTTGCTCTCATATTTAACTTCTACATTATCATTGTTAATGGTTATACTAATCTCACTTATCCCGACAATTTGGTTGAGAAGGTTGCCTGCGTTGTCTATTGAAAGTGAACTAGCGTCCTTGCTAAAATTGTCAATATGGGCAAACTCATTTCTAAATATAATATTATTTAGCAAGATTTCGTCACCTGTTGCCGTATCAGAAGTAGACGTTTTATCAATATTTATTTTGTCTATATTTGCCTTAATTTTTGTAGCGGTCTTGTAATTATTTGACGAATTGTTCCAATCTTCTTCTTTTGGAAGTTTATCGTCAACGTAGTATTTCAAAATATCTTTTAAAGCAAAACGAATGATTGTTGTGGCCTTAATTTCGTCTATTTGTGCACCAATTGCAGTCAATGTTGGGGCTGGATTTGCACTTATAAGATCAACAAGGTCGAATAGTCCGTTGAATTCAGTTTGATAACTTTCAATTGTGCTCAAATTTGTGTAATCTTTGCTCGTGCTATCGTAATTGCCCGGGATATTCTTTATAGCATCGTTGAGTCCGTCCGCTCCCGTATTAAATTTGTCTGATGTGAAGTAATAGCCAAGCATAGAATTGATAACTCGCTTTGTGATAAGTTTGCTTGGAGCAACTGTGGTATCTCCATCTTTGTAACCCTTAATCAACTTATCAAACTCGGCACCCAAGTCGTTGTATTTGTTCCAATCATCTGATTTTGTTGTATCTACTTTTTGGGTTTCAGCCGAACTATAATCTCTATTTAAAATATCGGTCAAGGCAAGCAAGTTGCCGATTTCCGCTTCGTAACTTATATCCCCCACAGTACTATTGTTGATAATATTTTTCATAATGGCGAGTGGGTCCTTATCGGTATCGTAAGTGTTTGTATTGTTGATTTCATCATATTCCTTTTGGTTATTGAAATATTCCACGAAGTCGACATTTGTTGTTTGCTCGTCAAGGTAGTATATGATGATACTTTTTACAATAGAATTTGACAAAATGTTGCTAGAAGATATGTCGTCGAGCACCTTGCCAATTGTAGCACCACTTTCCTTAAAATCTCCTTCCTGTGTAAGTTCCCCATTGAACACAGGTTTTAAGTTTTCCAACTCCGTTTCCCAACTAACAATATTTGACTGCCCTGTGCTATAATTATAAATATTGTTTAGCAATGCATTTCTTACACTGACATTGTCGTTTGTTGTTACATTTAGAATTGTTTTAAATTGAGAATCGTCGCCAAGCCCTTTTTCCTTTTCGTCAAGGAAATTTTCCACAAAAGCCCTTAAATTTTTGTTGGAAACAAACAATTTTGTATCGTCTTTTATTGCTTTATCTAGTGCTTGCCCGAGATTTTTCAAACCATCGTTGTCGTCATTAGCCAAAACTTTCAAGTTATCTGAGTTCTCGATAAAAGTATTGTTGAGCGCAACAAAAACGTCGATAAGGTCGTACAACTCGAGTTCCCAATCTTCGATAGATGTGCCTTTTGTTTCGTCATAAATAGCGTCAAGCATATTGTCTTGCAAGGTTGGGCGAGTGTCTTCTCCCGTAGCAGGTGCGGTGCCAACTTTTATATTGAGATATTCTTTGATTTTGCTATCGTCGCCAATTTTACCTAACAAGACCGACAAAATTTCACGCATTGACTCGTTTGTTAAAATAACCGACTTGTTGCCGTCTATAATATCGCTCAAATTCTCGCCAATTTTTGTATCCCTTATGTTATAATTTCCATTTAAAACGTCGTCTACACCAATTCCAGCATTTTTTATCATAATAATTGACTGATACAAAGGTGCAAGCGCATCAAGTTCGGTCTCCCAACTGCTTTTTTTGTTGACGTCAGCAAGTTTATCGGTAACAGTTTCCAAGTCACCCACATCTTCCAAAAACTCGTTAGCCTTACCTTGTAAAAACTCAATTAAGCCATTATAACTAGACTCCGTCAAAATTCCACTAGAAGGGACCAATTCGCCATCAACATATTTAACAGCCATGCAATCAATGATTTTCCCAAGAGAAGAGAACGCCTTTTTGGCATTTGCATCACTCCCAAAATCTAAATCGGAAACATTATTGTAATATTTAAGGAAAACAAACGTGTTGGCAAAAATCGTCTTAAATTTGTTCTTTAAGGTGTCTTTGTCTATGTCACTATTTGACTCAAAGCCGGTAATATTAAGAGAACCGTACAAACCTTTCGCAACGTTATCTATAATAGTTGGATATTGACCGGACAACATAGAAACGCCGTACAACTTGTCAACAAATTTATCACTAAAGGTTTGAGCCGAATCGTCGTTGTTTCCCACCACGTTTTCGCTTGCAAGCCTTGCAATATCCCCAAAACTAGAGACTTCCCCCTTTATCAAAGGCAAAGCCAAATCGTAATCGTTGAAAAGTTGCACGATGTCGCCCAAACTCTCCACTTGCTTTTGCACTTCTTTTACCTTCAATGGATTATCCTCTGTATAATACTCTTCGTATGCCACTTGCAAAATTACACCAAAATCGACTCCGTTGAAGTCTATACTAAGGTCTTTTATATACTTATCCGCAAAAATAGGCAAAAGGTCGTCACCCAACAAGTAGATAAGTTTGCTATTCTCCATATCAAAAAACATTTGTTTAAAACTAGCAAGAGCTTTGTTTAAATCTTCTTTTGTTGCGTTTTGGTAATTGTTTAAAAACTTGCTTATATCAACGTACCCGCTGTAAAGTTTTACCCCTGTAGAGACTTCGTCGGCAAGTTTTACCTTTTCTCCTTCGACATATGTTGTGGCCATATTGCTAAAAAGGAAATTAGACACGAACTCCGTACCCGAATACTTCATAATAGAAGATGCGACGGAATCTTGATAACTATTGATATATGCTACAGTTTCGCTATCGAGTTGCGAGTTGACAAAAGACACTTCTTCCCCTTCGTCGTTGGTGGTGGTTATGCTTGTTGAAACGTTTTGATATATCGAATTTAGCCCAATGATTGGCGAAAATGCAACGGCACCAATCATAATTCCGCACACAACACCCACAACTCCGCCCAAAAGACGATATTTGTTCTTTTTTGGCATGTTGAAAGTTGCATCTTCTTCCGTTATTGGCATGCCTTTCTTTTTAAGTTGCTTTATACGTTTGTTATAAAGTTTTCTCGCCTTTTTATCTTTATCAAAAATTTTTGATGCAATAGGTGCCCAAATTATCCACAAAAGATATTTTAAAATGAAAAATAATAACACAAAAACAATGACATTGAGTATCATTGTAGGAAAATTTTTTGCAAAATCTTGCACAGCGTTGCTCCCCGTAATATTTGTGTCGGACACCATGGACTCAAGCAAATTAATACCAATATCGCTAAGTTTATGTACAGTCTTGCCACCAACAGAGAGCCCAAAACTTGTCAAGTCATACGAATTGAGAAATTCGGATATAAGTGGTGTCGTAAACCACAAAATTACCCCCGTACATAGCAACCAAACGAAACGGAAAAGGGACTTTTTAAACCCCCTTTTTATCCCAAACAAAAAGGACACCAAGACTATAAGTCCAAAAAATCCTGCCAAAGCTATCCCAATAATTGATGCGTCCATGTCTTCTCCTCCCTTTTGTCGCCTTAATTTTATATGCAACAAAATACAATTAAATTTAAAAAACCTACTATCTACTATTTAGTATATATAATAATATACAATAAAAACCAAAATTTACAAAATTAATTATCGCCATTTTAAAAAAAATCTCAAAATCTACAAATTTTTTACAAAATAAAATCAAATAAAAACATAAAAAATGAAGATTACAAACAAAAGAACTCTGCAAAACATAAAATACAAGTAGGAGTTATTGTAAAACAAGTTTAAAATTTACTTCCTATAATTTTTATTGTAAGTCAAGTGACGTACTATGTGTGCAAAAAAGACCAAGACGAATGTATTTATATATATTATTTGAAGTGATTTGAAATGTTTATGCATAAACACAGACCGATTGTTATTCAAAGTAAAAATGTAAAACTTTGTTTTTTGTTGATAGCAATGGCATGAATTTTAAACTTGTTTCAAAATTTACTTTATATAATTTTTAATTAGGAGTAAACAGTGAAAGGTTTGAAGATTGTTGTATATGCAATTTGTTTAAACGAAGAAAAATTTGTAGATAGATGGGTAGATAGTATGTGCGAGGCCGACGAAATTGTGGTACTTGACACTGGTAGCACCGACAAAACGGTGGAAAAGTTGCGTGAAAGAAACGTAAAGGTTGTTACAAAAAAAATTGTGCCATGGAGATTTGATGTAGCCCGAAATGAAAGTCTTAAACTTGTGCCTTTTGACACCGATGTGTGTGTATGTACCGACTTAGACGAAGTTTTCGAAAGTGGTTGGAGAAAAAAGATTGAGCAAGTTTGGATAAAAAACAAGACAAAACAAATGCGATATAAATACGTATGGAACGTGGAAAATGGGCAAGACAAAACGACTTTTATGTACGAAAAAATCCACGCACGCGAGAATTTTTCGTGGATATATCCTGTTCACGAAATCTTATCATGCGACAACCTTGCAAGAGACGAAATTTGTCAAAATATGGAGCTAGTGCTTCGACACTTCCCCGACCCACAAAAAAGTAGGGGGCAGTATTTAAATTTACTTGAGCTAAGCGTAAAAGAGCACCCTGAGAGTGACAGAAACACCCACTATCTTGCTAGAGAATATATGTTTAATGCAGATTACAAAAATGCTATCAAATTTTTTAAAAAGCATCTAGCCATGCCACAAAGCAATTGGGCGGAAGAACGCAGTGCAAGCGAAAGATATATGGGAGATTGTTACCTAAATCTAAAGAAGCCCAATCTTGCCCAAAAGCATTACAAACTATCTATAATTGAGTGTCCAACGACACGCGAGCCTTATTATGCCCTTGTAAAATTTTATTATAGTAAAAACGATTATGTATCTACCCTTGCAACCATTTTTTCTCTGCTACAAGTAAATAATCGCACATTTAGTTATATAACAAACAATGACCTTTTTGGTGCCTTGCCATACGAAATTGCATATATGAGTTTTTATAATTTAAAAAAATATCATAAGGCTGTCGAATTTTGTCAAAAAGCATTAAGCTTTGAACCCACAAACGAAAGAATTGAAAAAAATTTAAAGATTTTGCAAGATTTATGTAATAAACAATAATTTAAAAAGAACACAAAACAAAACTCATAAAATTTGTTAATTATAGCACAAAAACAAAAACCATTAGATTTACTAATGGCTTTTGTAATATTAAATTTTTTAAACAATTCAACTTAATTTATATATTTCCCTAATTAATTTTACTAAAACTTACTTTTCGTCTTTTTTAGACCTAGTTGGTTTTTTAGGCTCAGTTTTTTTAACAGTTGTTCTTGTAGTCTTCTTTGTAGCAACAGGTTTAACTTCTTCCTCAACGACTTCTTTAACTTCTATTGGTTTTTCTTCTGGTTGGACCTCTTCCACGACAAGTTTGTCGTTCATAGCCTTTATCATTTCGTCAAAATTATCGTTGATAAGTTTTCTAACCCTTTTCTCAAGTCTTCTAGTTTTGCTACTAAAGAAGATTGTGATACACAAATCGCAAACACCTTCAACAATAAGTGCTATTCCGCAGAAAACCATAATTTGTGGGAATGTACCAAACAAAACAACAGCACCAAGCCCCATCGATAAAACGCCACAAATGAACACTGCCCAAGCATTGTCTATCTTTGATTGCATAAGGTCAATACCATTTTGAAACTTAATGACCCCTTCAACAATCATAAAGAAACCAAACATCATAACAAAGTAATATCTTATCCAGTTTGTTCTAAAGAAGCAAAGCATGCCAACTGTCAAAAGCAACGCACTCAAAACAAGTGCATATGACCCAAACAAGAAGTCATTTAAGAAAAACTTAAGCAACAACAAAGTGCCTAAAAGAGTAAACACAGCACCAACTGTGTACAAAACAGCATTAGTATTTGTTGGCGAAGCAACAAAAACAATGCCCACTGCAATTGACAATATTGCAGTCACAAAACTTTCCCATCTAATTGAACAAAAGAATTTTTTAATACTATTCATTTCTTTCCCCTTCTAATTGTCCTAAGTATATCTTTTGCATTTTTCTTTGTCAAACAAAATAAACTATATTTTTTTATTTTTTTAAAAAATTTTTTATATTTAAGATAATATTGAATTTTTATTCTAAACTTTATCTACTCATCTCATAGTATCGTAGTACATGCGGGTTTATATCCATTATTTTTTATAATAAATATAGACATAAATGCTAATTTAATTGACAAATAAAAACAACAAATTGTTCGATGACATAAAATACTTATATCCTACAATTGAGTCAATTTTTTTATCTAGCATCAATTTATTAATAGTCGAGGCGAGATAACTCCCAAAGTCTTTATAACGATTTTTAAAATTAGAATCAATTTTCATTTCTATATATTTAGTTTCTTCTTTTTTCTTATCTCTTTCAAATGTTGCAACAATTAAATTCTCAAGATTATCACTATTTTCTACATACAAATCTACTTGGATAGTCTCGCCATCAACCACGCAATCTATCTTGGTATTTTTGTAATAATCATATTGAAGCGAGTCGTCGTTTTCAAAAATTGGATAATCAATTTTTCGTTCGGTTTCGTCGTGTTTAAACAAGAAATATGAGTGTGTCAAAATTTGATATTTTTTTATACTTTCTTCGCTTTCTTCAATAAAACGCCCTTCGCCCCAAGTACAATCTACATAATAATTCCCCGCTTCAAGCTCGCGTGAACTATCTTCTTGCAAACAAACTTTATTCCAAGCATGATTTTCCCAGTCTTCGCCACTTTGATTTTTACCGTTTACCCTTCCATTTACCTTTTCACATTTTATTCCTTCTATATTGCACAAAAGTGAATATGCTTTTGCAAGCCCGTCGCACACAGCATAATGGGTAGTTGAGTCGTCAAAATCATAAAATACGCCTTCCAAATAAAAACAACTATATTCACCAAAATCAGAGACAAGGAAACTCCCAATCTTTTCCATATAAGTATAAATAACATTATCGTACACTATTTCGCCCGTCAAATAGTTGTAGATATTTAGTGCTTTTTCGTACTCCGTCAAATTATCAGCGTTGTTTATTTTTCTTAAAACTTCTAAGGCTTTTTGATACACTTTTTGTGCGACATCACTTTTTCCTTCAATAAAAACAGGTCTTCCGCCACCTTGCACAACCATAAAAAGTTGCTCAGTGTTATACACCACCACCTCACTTGCAACATATTTGCCACTTTGATTGCGTCTTTTATCTTGAATAGTTGGTGTTGCGTCTTCCCTTTCTTTATCTATTGCAAAATGTCTCTCCCCAGTATTTTCTTCAGAGACGTCACCTGTAACATATTGAATATTGACATTTTCGTATAATTCGTAAACGCTATCTTGAACAATGGCTTGATTTTCCAAAGACAGTTTTGTCATATCTAATTGTCTATTGGTCTTTAAAAAATTTTCCGGCAAATAGTAACTAAAGTTTGCCAAAGAACCTATCCTTTCTCTCATTGTAGCCCAAACAGCGTTGTAGTTCAAGCCATTGTACTCGGGATAACTTTCTATTGCTTCAGAGACTAAGTCGTTGATATTTTCTTTAGTTATTTTATTAGTATTTACATAAAAAGTTTCACCCTTTTGAGCCCCGCGATAAAGAATAGTTCTCCAAACAAAAGCCTTAAGCTCGTCCAGACTATCTATCACATAGTCATACCACTTCCCGCCATAAAAGTACTCTCCACGACGCAAAAAATCTTTTTTGTAATATGCTCTATAATCAATTTTTTCTGTTACAGCGAGAGAATTGCCACTGTCGTCTTTTATTTCTTTATTATTTGCGAAAGGAGTGCAAATAATACTATACGTACCATCTAACACAAAGACATCTTCGAAATATTCGCTCACAACCACACAAAAAACATCTTTGTCCACGCCTTTAAGTTCTTGGTCCACATATTCTACTTTTTTGTCTTCTATCTCTTTTTGTTCTTCATCAAAAAAAATGATTGTATAATTTTTTATCTTACAATCAATTTTGTTCGTATCCAAGTATTCATTGTTTATTTCTTGAAGGTAGTGCTCTTCCGCCACCTTTTTATCCCCTTTTGATACGCTTACTACAAAATTGAAGCAATTATCTTTATCTTTAACCTCGTTTTTTTGAACCACATATGATGCTGACTGGTCGTCGTCTACTTGTACCGAGTAGGAAGTTGCATTTTTGACAGTATTGAACGTCACAAACTTTCTAGAACCGGTCATAACGTTGTCACTAGAATTATTGAAGATGAAATATCCTAAAATTCCTAAAGCAACAAAGGACAATACTAAAAAAATATATAAACATAGTTTTGCCCGTTTTTTCATTCTCTAATTTTTCTCCCTTTTCATTTTGTTATAATATGTATATAAATATTATACACTATATATTCTAATTTTAAAATATGTTTTTTAGATTTTTACTAATTTTATATTTTTTTCAAAAAGCACCTACGTATCTCAATACAATTTGACATAAGTGTTTTTACCTAATATCACTTACACTTGTTGTATGTGGCAAGGTTACACAATATTTGTCCTAGCAAAGTCATAAGGTCGTCAATTTCTTTATTTGATAAATTGTCTCTTATCATTTTTGCAACAGCCACCGCTAGTAAATTTATTTCATTTGCGTCCATATAGCATTATATTGCTAAATGTTTTTTTAGGTACACATTCGTTACAATTTATACAAACTACAAAACATGATTTTTTTATATTATCAAAGATTGAGAGTTGCATAACACTTATGTCAAAACTTGATATAGAAAAACATTCACTTTTGCTACAACAAGTCGTTGTCCTTTGTTGTCCAAACTTCTTGTTCTTCGTAAGCTTTTGTCAAAACGTCCTTTAAATCTTTTTCATTAATAGTATCATCAGTACTCTTTAACTCTTCTTTGTTTTCATTGATGGTGTCATCAGTATTCTTGAAATTTTCTTTATTATCACTTGCTTCACTTAAAATTTTATCCATTTGCACGTCTAGGGTACTTTTTTCGTTTACAAAATCAGCTGAGTTTGCCACAACATTTTGCAAATTTTCCTTTATACTAGAAGAACGTTCAGTCTTAGCGCTATCACTTGTATCTTGATTTGTTTTTTCTTGGTCTACAATCTCTTTTTCTTGTTTTGCTTCGTTTTCAAGATTTTTACTTTCTACGCTCTCTTGTTCTTCCCTTCTTGCCACACTATCTGGCAAGTCTTCTTCTGGAATAATCTCGTCAGATTTATAGAGAGAGTCCGACGTCTCGTGCAAAACCTTTATTCTACTTAAAAGTTCTTCATAGTCAGGCAAATCATTGATATTTTGCAAATCAAAACGTTTTAGAAATTCATCAGTTGTGCCATACAAAAGGGGCTTACCCACAGCATCTTTTCTGCCCACAACTTCTATTAACTTAAAACTCGTCAACACTTGCACTGCATAGTCGCTATTGACACCTCTAACTTGCTCAATGTCCAATTTTGTCACAGGTTGCTTGTAAGCAATTATACCCAAAGTCTCAAGAGCAGCCTTGGTGAGTTGCTTTTCCCTTATAGGATTTAAAACAGTCGCCACGTCTTCCACATAAATTGGGTTGCTAGAAAATTGTGCACTACCCTTATACGTAATAATATTAAAGCCATCATCTTTGTGCTTTTCTTTTAAATTTTCAACAGACTGTTTAATATCTTTTACATCAACTTCGAGCTTCTCCGCAATGTCCTTTAGTTCCACACCATTTCCTGCTACAAACAAAATTGCTTCTACAACTTTATCCAATTCACTTTTGTCCGCAATCATCTTTTTGCTCCTTTAATTCTATCTCTATATCGTCATAAGTACCCTTTTGCATAACGCGAATTTCTTGCATCTTAAGAAGTTCCAAAACAGCCAAAAACAAGTTTATCATTTCACTTTTTGTAAAATCTTCTTTATAAAACTCCGAAAAGTGCATTTTTTTACGAGTCAAAATACTTTCTCTTATTGAGACAATTTTCTCGGCAACGGTAAACCTATCTTTTTCAATTTTTTTAGGTATAATCTCTTGCTCTTCTTTTTTAACTCTTGTCATCATGCGAGCAAAGGCGTCAAGCAGTCCCGACATTGTGAGTTCGCCCAAAACATAACGATAATCGTTGACGGTCTCGTCGGCGGGCTTGTACAACCTATTGATATTCTCAAGTGGCTTTATCTTTTGGATAACTTCTTGGAACATATCGTACTCTTTTATTTGTCTCAAAAGTCTAGTCTCAGGGTCTTCTTCGTCAAGAGGCTCTTCTTCTTCACGAGGAAGCAATGATTTTGATTTTATTTCTATCAATGTCGCTGCAATGTCAATAAAATCACTTGCTTTTTCAAGGTCCACTTCGTCTAGCCCCGCCATATACTCGAGATATTGTTCGGTCAAATCGGCAAGTTTTACTTCGGTTATCTCAAGTTTAGTTTCTTTTATCATATGCCACAAAAGTTCTATTGGCCCCTCAAAATTGTCCAATTTAAACTCTACACCAGTATCAACAAAATTGAGTTGTTCAAGCAGTTCTTTATTTGTTTCAGTTTTCATAACACTCCCCCATTATGCACCAAAAATGAGAGTCCAAAACCACTCTATTGGATAACCGACTTTATTTACAAGAAAACTAAATATACCCGTTTGAGAAAAAATAATAACAACAGCAAGCAAGACAAAGGAGCCGTATCTTTGCATAAAAGTTACATATGGGTTGGTGTATTTTAATTGAGAAGCAAGTGCGTTGTAGCCGTCTAGCGGATAAATTGGCAAAAGATTAAACACTGCAAAAACAAGATTGACTTCAAAAAGACAATAGAATAAATTAAAACAAATATATGCAACAGTGCCTTCTATGCGGGAAAACAAAAGTGCCAAAGGATAAAAGGCAAAAGCCAAAATTAAATTGACGCATATACCCGCAATACTGACAAGAAAAGTGTCTCTCTTTATATTATGAAAATTGTATGGGTTGATAGGCACAGGTTTTGCCCAGCCAAAGCCTAAAAACAAAAAACAAAACATACCCACATAATCAAAGTGTGCCATAGGATTGAGAGTCAATCTCCCCGCAAGTTTAGCAGTGTTGTCTCCAAGCTTATTTGCAACAGCCCCATGTGCATACTCGTGAATAGTGAGCGAAAAAATTGTAGCAAATGCAAAAGTGAAAAACACAATTAACTTGCTTTCAAACGACATTTTAGAAACAAACAACAAATCAAAAAGCATATATAGTTCCCTTTTCAAAATTTAATTTAAAAATCAATTTTCAATATTTGTGTATTTTTTATTTTTTTGGTAAAATTTTCGAATCTTTAAGTTTTTCAAATCTTTAAGTTTTTCAAAATTTTAAGTTTTTCGAATTTGTTATTTCTTTGATTTTGTTAAATTTTTTAAATTATATTGTAAACTTTTAAAGTTTATCACATTTTTTAAACTTTTTGAC
>CAVHMC010000008.1:0-19307 GCA_963636895.1 Oscillospiraceae bacterium
GTGTAAGGCTTTACAAAATACATTTTGTTCCTTTAAACGATTTACAGGAAGTAAATTTTGGAACAAGTTAAAAATTCGCGCCGTTGTTACCAGTAAAAACCCTGCTTTGCACTTCCAATTTGAATAATCATCAGTTTTGCTTGAAAATACATTCAATTTGTTTGTGTGCTTTCAGACAAAATTCCGATAATGTAAATTATATGTATATTTGTCGTCTCGGTCTTTCTTATACAAGCATAGTACGGCTCTCAACCTCCAACAAAGCAAACTATATATATTTTATATCTCCCTACAATGCACTTTGTACATTAAAAATTAATTTTACCATTAGTTTTCTATGTATTTTTAAAGATTTTACATAAAAAAATCATGTAAAATTTTAAAAATTATCCTGCAATAGTAAACGCTTTCCTTTAATATTTTACCATTTTTATGCAATTTTCTACACAATTTTACTACTAAAAATTGCTTTAAAAGCAGAAAATTACAATTTTTTGTCTAGATTTTAGTGGCTTTTTCGAGTTATTTTACTTGCAATTTTTTTCGTTGCAACCTTATCTTTTCATACTTCTTCTTTGTCGCATTTCCACCACGTTTGTGCCTTTCAAGTAAATTAATTCTTAGTATTTTTTGTACTTTCTTGTATAATTCCGCATTGATTTTTTTGAGTTTAACCGCCAAATCATGATGCACCGTGCTTTTAGACACATTAAAACATTTTGCCACAGCTCTGACTGTTCCATTTATATCAAGCAATTTATACGCTTCAGCGACAACCCTATCCTCAACATTCAATTTCATGCAACACCCCTTTTCTTTATTCCTATGAAAGAAAGTTGTCGAAATATGTCAAAAATACAAGAAATTTTGCCAAAAAAAAGAAAAGGAACGCATCAAAAATCTAAAGAAATCTCATCAAAAGTTCAAAAAATGTATTAAAAGCCTAGAAAATTTATCAACAAGCAAAAAATACATCAAAAATATAAAAAACAATGAAAATGTGTTAGAAACCTAAAATATTTCAACAAACAAAATGACATATCAAAAAAGCAAGAAAAATGTATTTATTAAAAAAAATATATTATAAGTGCAAAGAGCATTGTGTTAAAGTAAAAAATATTGTGTTGTAAATAAAAAATATTGTTTCATAAGTAAAAAATATTTTATTAGAAGTAAAAAAAATGGCATTATAAATACAAAAAAAATGTAAAAAAGACAAACAAATTTTATCAACTTAGAAGTCCAAAAATAATATACGCTTATATACAACAAAAAAAGGCGCATAAATGCACCTTTTTTGATTTTTTTTAAAGAAATTTTTAAAAGACTTGTAACTATTTTGTTTCCGCATCAATATAATTTGCAATATCTTCCACTGTCTTTAATTCGTCAGCCTTCTCGTCGGACACAGTGATGCCAAATTCGTCTTCAAGGGCGACAAGCATCTCGATATTGTCCAAACTATCCGCGCCCAAATCTTCTATAAGTCTCGAAGTAGGCTTGATTTTGTCCGCCTCGATATTAAGTTGGTTTGCTATCATTTCTTTTACTTTATCTATTGTCATATTTTCCTCCAATAAAATACAAATCTCGGTTATATTTTACAACAAATATTTCCAAGTGTAAAGTAAAATGAGAGACTATTTATTGCTGTTTGGAAGATAGATATATGGGTCGCTTTTAATGTTGTCGACTAAAACTTCAAAATGCAAATGTGCACCATCGCTGGCTTCTCCTTTAGCAGAAGTTGATACTTTGCCAATTACGTCGCCCGTTTTTACCTTATCGCCAACTTTAACCGAAACATCTTCTGCAAGTGAGGCATAAACCGTTTTCAGTTTGCTTGTGTGCGCAATTGTCACCACAGTTCCACGAAGATAATCGTTTTCAACAGATACAACTTCTCCAGCATATACAGCCAAAACATTTGCGTCGTCACTCCCCTTTATATCAAGTGCCTTGTGCGCTTCCCATTGTTTTAGAGTCGTGTTGTATTTTAGAGCGGTGCTTGAATAGTCTTTTATCACAGTACCCCCACTAATTGGCATAACAAACGTAATAGTTGTAGTAGGCGTGCTGGTTTGTACCGTTTTGTCCTTTGTGGTCGTTGTTTGCGAAGATTTTACCGCAACAATACTTATAAGTAGAATTGCCATAAAGCAACACGACAATGTAAGAAGTAATCTTTTGTGCCTTATAAAAAAATATCTAATTGAATCTTTCATATTCCCTCCTTGCTACAAAGTATTGACAAAAAGAGACAACTTAAACAAAATCTTAGAAAAATTTTGAAAATTTACATTTGAAATGCGTAAAAAAAATCAAAATATCAATGAAATAATCGTATTTTTCTCAAACAATCAAAAAAAATGCATTTTTTACTCAAACAATTTACTTTTAATAAAATACTTATTTACTAAACAGCCTATCGCTTATGCCCGATTGCATGCTACTGACCAAACCAATAAATTATCTACATTTTTTTTGAAGGTCGGCTTGCAAACGTATCTAAAATAGTGTTCGTAAAAATGTGTAAAATTTAAAGCTTTGGCAATAATTTGAATATGAGTAATTTTTTTAATAAGAAAAACAAGCAATTAAAAACTTGCAAAATAAAACAATATTTTTACATAATTACTATAATTTTATTAAACATTTTTCTAATCTTGTATGTTGCGAAAACGAGCAATATTGATAGGTTTTACAACTATTTTTCAACATATAAAAACGCAACCTTTTGCTATGTGACAAGGTTAACCGAAGAAACTTTTTCTCCCAAAGTTGTTCGCGTGTCAAATTGCCAATTTGTGTATTTTGACACTCAAAAGAAAAGCGTCAAGCTAAGTGACGTTTTCTATAAGCAAATGACAATAGATAGCGACTCTCTTGACAATAAAAAGGTTTTTCAAGACCTAAGAATACACATAATTAAATGTGAAAATGTAAATGGAATTGATATAATCTATGGTTATTCGCCATCTTTTTCTGAAGCAGTCAGCGTTGGCGGACAGAAAATTAATTTTCAATTTGCCCTAAGTAACAACAAGGTTACAATTGGTTGTCCTATAATTTTTGGCTCATATTAAAAACAAAAATGTACTGCAAAAAAATAAAAAATATACCCGACCGTTCGGTCGGGTATTAATAATTATTTTATAAAATCGTCATTCTAAGCAAAAAGCAGTCTCGACCCAATGTTCGGCATTTAAGACCGACTATCTATTCTTTTTGACTTTTACGCGTTCTTTTAGCGGAAGTTTCCAAAGTTCTTTATTTTTCTCTAGACGTCTATTGCCGATAAGGTAGTCGTAACTTATAACAAACAAACCTTGCAAAATATAGATATAATAGAACATAAATCGCCAAATAAGCAAAGCCCAAACCTGTGCACCTTTAGTCATAAACATTGTCGCAAAATATGCCGTAAAGGACAAGTCTGCCGTACCCGTTCCCATAGGAATTGGGTTGAAGGCCGATGCCAAGTCGACCATTATCGACATGGTTACAATTTGCACCCAAGCCCCCGGATTCCAGCCTTCAAACGCACAATACAAAAAGAACGGAATTGTGTAATTTATCAAAAACGACCCTATTGAACAAACGATATTCGTCACCAAAACAAGTGGAGATTTAATTGCTCTTTTGGTCGTTTTTTGCCATACATTGACCGTACGCATAACACTAAGGAAAGCCTTTTTATAATCTTTTATTATTCTAAATTTGCCTATTTTAATTTTGCTAAGCAATTTAAGAATACCGACAACAAAGCCCGCCCCAGCACGTTTGTTCAACGAAACGAAAAGGACAACAAATATAACAACTGCGAGAACGGAATAGCCTATCCAACTAAAAGTTAAAGCAAGTCCATTTGCAAAGCCAGATAATTCTCCTGTTAGCGAAAACATGTTCCCAAAAAGGAAAAACGTTGCACCTAAGAAGAAAATTATTTGAGAAAAAATGTATTTAGACATTACAATCGAAATTCCTTCTCCCGGCTTAATTCCGTATCTATTATAATACAAAACCTGGAAAGGTTGCCCACCTGTGGATAGTGGAGTTATAACGTCATAATATCTTCCCACAGCGGTTATCTTATAAGATAAGCAAAATCTAAATGTGCCTGCCGACTTGTAGGTGAGTACAGCGTATCTTATTTGGTCTAGCAACATAACGCACACAAAAGCACCAAAAACAGCTAAAATGAACCACCAATTGATACCTAAAATTGAAGAAAGTTGTTCCTTTGGGTTGTCTTCTTTTGATAATTGAATATACAAGACAATTGCGATAACAAGAATATTTAAAGCAAAATACAACAAATTGATGATGCGTTTTTTCTTTTTGCTAGGTGCTTTTTTTGCTTTTTCAATAAATTCTTTTCCCTCAACCTCGCTTACGGAGACTATTTTTTCATCAAATTTTGGGCGTATGTAAAACCTTGGGGTTTCCGACACACTTGCGCCATAATTACGCAAAAACTTAGCAACTTTTCCGTGCTTATATCTTATATATTTTAGCAAAGGCGGTGACAAATGACGCCTAATTTTAGGCTCCGTATCACTCGTTTGTGACATTTTATCCTCCTTTTTTTAGGAATAAAAGATTGTAAGGGCGTATATTTACCCCAAATTAATACAAATCGGAGTAATTTCCTTTATTATAACTTGTTGCATTTCCATTCTTTTGAGACTCAACAATACTTGCTTTTATTGTGCTATAATTGTCCGATACGACTGCATCATAAAAGTATTCAAACAAAGTTTCCTTGTAAGTCAAAGAAGTCTTGGCCTTACCTAGTTTATTATAGACATTGTCCACCGTCAAAGCATTCAATTCTTCTTCAGTTTCAAATATATTTGTCAAAGTTCCCGTATACATAATGATATGATAACCGCTATAACTGTCGTTTGACTCGTACACCCAAGTGATGTCGCCCGGCTTCCCATTCTTATAAAGGTCTCTAACAGCATCAGTAAAGGTTGTGACCATTTGAGAATTTTCCGTCCCCACGACATAGTCATATTTTGCATTTATTATCCCAGTATCAACATTGTAAGCGTACAAATAATCATTGAAAATATCCAATCTTTCTTGCAAATCGTTTACATTTTTCAAATCATTTGAAATTTTGTTATATAAATCAGCAACTGAGATGCCTTCTTCGTCTATAACTTCGCCCGTCTCTAAACTTCTTTCATAAGCTTTAGTGTTGGTAGCGCTTTCAAGGCTACTTTTAACCGATTCATACGCTTCGCCCGTATATTTATCTTTAAGACTTGATATTGCACTTGTTTGTTCGTCACTAAGTTTGACAAGAATATGAGTGCATGTAATCATGGTCTCTTCGCCCTTGCCGTAGTAAACGAAGTTGTCCCTATATTTAGTGTTTGAAAGGGCCTCATAATAGGCTGAAGAACTTGATTTATCTTTCAAACTATTATAAAGAGTCACATTGCTTTTGTATTTTTCCTTATATTTTTTTATAATATTTTCCAAAGTTGATTCTAGCGGAGTGTAAGCTTTGAGGTCTTCGTTGTATTTTAGACCGCTATGGTCTTGCACTCTTTCTTGAAATTTGGATATTTTTTGAGAGTCAAGGTTGCTAGAAAAAATCTTTTTGATTTGGCGAGTTACAACAGCTTCGTCTGACATATCGCTATACTTGTAACTGCTTTGGCTTGATTTTAGCCCGCTAACAAAAGACTTCCAAGTTCTTGTCTTTAAATCTTTATCATTTGTATCAATGTGGTCAAGATAATAACTCTTGTAGTAATAATCAAGGGCATATTCTTCCGCATCTTTTTCGCTTTCAAAGGTTCTATCAAAATGGGTTTCTTTTGTGTCGTCCGACTCAATGTAGACTATTTTCCCATCAATAATTTCGAATTTAGAAGTGTAACTTGCTCGCACGTCAAACTCTGGGTCGTCACTATCTTCTTCCTCTGCATCAGTAGTCGAATCTTCTATGCCAAGACTTTCCTTGATGCTTTCCAAATAAGAGTCTAGTGCGCTATCGAGATATTCCCAAGTGTTTGCGACCACTTCGTTATAGTCTTCGCTCGTCAACTTGTACTCTTCTTGGCTATCAATATAATCGAGAAGATACTTTTGATCCAAAAGTTCGTCAATGGTCTTTTGCAACGCTTCTTCTTGGCTATAGCCATAATACGAAGCATAGTAATATCCGCCGTTGTTGTAGGCGTTGATAAGTTCTTCTCTTGTTATTTCGTATTTGCCACTCATCGCAACAATAGAGTTCAAAGACATTGAAGTGTCCTTGTTAAACAAGTTGCACCCCGTCAAAACACAAAGTGCTGAAAATATCATAAGTATAAAAGTAGCAATTTTTTTCTTCATTTTTCGCTCCAAAATTAAAGTCTTTTTAAACAATCATATTATTTAAATTTCAAAGAGTTTTTGCAAGTGGATAGACTTCCAAGCAAAACTCATAGGTGTATTATAACTTAAAAGTCCACAAAAAGCAATTGTTTAATTGCGGTTTTTTATAGAAAAGAAACATTTTCTTTGAGCAATCACGCTTTCCTTTACAATTTTAAGGTGGTTATAGAAAAATTTTTTCTACCATTTGCTACAACTTGCTTGTGCTTTCTTTGTTAAATTTTTCTAAAAATTTAAGTAGATTTTGCTCGCTAGAAAGGTTGTCGCTTTCCTTCTTAATGCTAATTATTGGCATTTTATCGTCCAATAAACAAAATAAAGCATTTTTCTCGTTAATTTTTTTAAAAAAACTCATATTTACTACATCTGGATAAAAATAAACTTTTGTTCCAAGGGAATTTAGGACAATTTTGCTTATAAATAATTTTTGTGCATAATTTTTTATTAAACCCGTAAGACACAGTTGCTTTACAGGTGCTGGCACAATGCCATAATTTGCTTTTATGTCATCAAGCAAGGATAAAAATTCTTCCTTTGTGGATAGCCTACTCACCTTGGAATACAAGTCAATTTTTGCTTCGCTACTATCAATAAAACTTGCGGGAACAAAAGCGTCTATGTCGATATTTATTTTTACTTCACGCCTTTCCGGCAAATTCTCGCCCCTAAGTTCACGAACAGCCTCGTTTAGAAGTTTTACATACATATCGTAACCCACTTGTTGCATATGCCCATGCTGATTTCTCCCCAAAATGTCTCCCGCACCGCGAATTTCTAGGTCGCGCATTGCAAGTTTGTAACCACTGCCAAAGTCGGAAAATTCCATAATTGCGTCAAGCCTTTTATAACTATCCACGCTCAAGGTTTTGCCCTTTGAAAAACTAAAATACGCATACGCTTCAATATCACTTCTGCCCACTCTCCCACGAAGTTGATAGAGTTGAGACAGTCCTAGTTTGTCCGCATCAATTACAAAAAGAGTGTTGGCGTAAGGCAAATCTATCCCGTTTTCAATAAGAACAGTGCTAATCAAAATTTGTGTTTTTCTAGAATACAAGTCGTATATGGCGTTTTCTAAAGTTTTACTATCCATTTGCCCATGAGCAAAGCCAATTTGAACATTTGGAAGGAGTGCTTTGACATGCGAATAAAAGTTGGTTATCGAAGCAACTTTATTGTAAACAATCAACACTTGTCCCTCTCTCTCCAACTCTTTTTTGCAAGCACTTACCAAAAGAGAATCTGAGTAATCTATAACTTGCGTAACTATCTTTTTCCTTTGTCTTGGTGGAGTTGCAAGAAAACTAACATCTCTAATACCCACAAGTGACATATAAAGAGTCCTTGGAATTGGAGTGGCAGAAAGAGACAAGACGTCTACCGACCTTTTTATATTTTTCAATTTATCTTTATCGTCTACGCCAAAACGTTGCTCTTCGTCTATAATTATTAGCCCCAAATCTTTAAATTTTATATCCTTTGCCAAAAGTTTGTGCGTACCAACGACAATATCAATTTTACCCTCTTTCAAATCTTTTTTTATCTGCGACTGCTCTTTTGCCGTCTTAAATCTATTGAGACACCCAACTCTCACAAAAAAGTTGTTTAGGCGTGACATACACGTAGCAAAATGTTGCTCGCAAAGTATGGTAGTGGGACAAATAAAAGCCACTTGCTTGCCTTCTTGAATAACTTTAAAAGCAGTTGCTAAAGCGATTTCCGTCTTGCCATACCCCACGTCCCCGCACAAAAGTCTATCCATTATATGGTCGCTTTCCAAATCTTTTTTTATCTCTTTTAGTGCTTTTATTTGGTCGTCGGTGTATTCATAGGGAAAAGACTTCTCAAACTCTTCTTGCAAATAACTATCTTTGCTATATTTGTGCCCCTTGAGATGCAACCTTTCGCCATAAACTTTGACCAAATCAAAGGTCATTTGCTTTATGGAACTCTTTACCTTTTGCTTTATTTTATAAAATTCCGTTCCGCCTATCTTGTTGCACTTTGGCTCGCTCTCGCCAGAATAGGGTGACAATAGGTCGGTGTTTTCGCTTGGGACATATAGTTTGTCTCCGTCACGATACTCAATGATTATATAGTCTCTTGAAACCGACGTTATGTGCAAATTTTCTATCCCGACACATTTGCCAATCCCATGAATTTCGTGAACAACATAATCGCCCACCTTTGGTAAAAATTTTGGTTTTTCAACTTGTTTTAATTGAGACACATTTGCTTTTACATGCAAAACAAGGTCTTTTTCGCCCACGACAAAAAGCCTTTGCATTTCAAAATTTATAGAAGACAAAAGCCCGTTTTTTACAATGTTGACAAGTCCATTTTTTATATCTTTTAAATCGTCGCAAAGAAAGTATTGCAAGCCTTTTTCTTCCAAAATATTTTTCATTTTGTTTAAAGATAAACTTTCCTTTAGTGACAAAGCAACAGTGTAATTATTGTCCAAATAATCTTTTAGTTGGTTGGCAAGTTCAATGTAATTATCGATATATCTTGTTACATGCGGACAAATAAAATTTACAATATTTTTGCTTTCAAAAAATTTGTTTTGAGAGACAAGTCTAGCATATGCAAGTTGCTTAAAAGCGGAAAGACGGGATAAAATTTCCTTTAAAGTAAAATAAAATTCCATGTTTTTTGGCAAAAATTCACCCGACGTGGCAAGTTCCAAAAAAGTCTCAACATTGTCACTATTTGTATATCCCAATTTATCAAAAACAAGTTTTGGTTCGTCAAAAAGCAATCTTGCGTCTTTTGCATAATCTAAAATTCCACTTGAAAAATAATCAAGATATGGTGCAAAAAACACAGCGGAAAAATTTGACTTTTCGTGCAAGTAATCAAGTTGCGACGTCGCAATGTCGCTCGCCCTTATCAAACTCTCTTCTTTTATTTTAAGGCTTGACAAGTCCTTTTTTATTTTACTTTCAATTCCTTCAAAATTTATATTTTTCAGGTCAATAAAAGAGTTGCAATATATTGTGACTTCACTTTTTTCGCCCAAAAGTTTGTAATTTTCGACATCAAAACTTTTTATACTTTCTATTTCCGTATCAAAAAAACTCACTTTAATAGGGCAACATTCACCTACTGGAAAAATGTGAACGACGTCACCTTTTATAGAAAAATCTCCATTTTCCAACACCACCTCTTGCCTTTTGTAGCCCATAGAGACAAGACTATTTGAAAGTTTATCAAAGTCTATTTCGTCGCCAACTTTTAAATTTAACGTATGCGACAAAATGAACTCTTTTGTAGGTACTTTTTGAAATAAAGAGGAGGGTGTCAAGAGCAAAATATCCCACTCATTTTTTGCCAAATTTGACAAAGCGATGTAATAATCTTTAAATTCCTTGGAATTCCCTTCACTCATCGTGATAAGAAGTGGCAACTTGCTAGAGATTGAGACGACCCTTTTGCCTAGCCTTGTCAAAGTGTCTTGATAAAGCAAGAATTGCTCTTCATTTGACGTAACAATGACAGTCTTCTCACGAAAAAAATAGGGCAAAAAAGCTTTTTCACCCTCATTTAGACCACTAAACGTCAATTTATCCCAATTTTCTATGCCTTTTAGGACTTTTACTAGTTCATTCATTTCCAATTAATTTTAGCACTTTTTCCAAGCCTTCGTCAATAGCGGAGTCAATTTGTGCCAAACTTTCGTCATCAATTTTGCTTAACACATAATCAACGAGCGGAATAGATTTGTCATTGCCCGCCCCGATTTTGAGCCTAGGGAAATTTTCGCTATTCAAGCAATACACAATGCTTTTTAGACCATTATGCGTGCCAGCACTCCCATGCTCACGAAACCTTGACACACCCTTTTCCAAATCAATATCATCACAAATTATATAGACATTTTCAGGTTCAATTTTATAAAATTTGCAAAATTGTGCCACCGCTTCGCCAGAATTATTCATATATGTTAAAGGTTTTACAAGAAAAACAATTTCACCTTTTATATTTGTTTGAGTATAAAGAGCATTAAATTTTGCCTTGCCTATAGTTACGCCCAACTTTTTTGCAAGTTTATCTACAGCCATAAAACCTATATTATGATAAGTCCTTTTATATTCGTCTCCCGGGTTGCCTAGCCCCACTATCAATTTCATTGTTTTTTCTCCTTATGAGTAAATGGTTGCACTTTTGTGCCGTCTTTTATATCTATGTCTTTTAAATTCGCTTGTTCTATCTCGCAATTGTCCCCTATTTTGCAATTTTTTATAACAGTGTTGTCTCCTATTTTGCAATTTGCACCAATGGTAGTATAACCACGCACCACGCAATTTGCACCAAAATGAACGTTTTGCCCTATCAAAGTTGTGCTATCAATGTAACAACTCTCCATGGCGTCAAACTCGACCGTTTTGCTCAATTTTTCCAGCACTTTTCTTCTCATTTTTTCTCTAGCCTTAGCCAAGGTGGAGAGATTAAAAATAGAAAAAAAGTCTTGTGCATTTAGAAAATTTGCTTCGCAAGTTAAAGTTATTTTATTTATCTTAACTGCACTTGCCTTTACAATCGCACCACGTGGAAGTTTGCAAAAATCAACTCTTTTTGTTGTTGCATATTCTAGTGCGTCGGCGACTATTTGAGAAGAAACAAAAGGAGTATCGGCATACAAGCAAATGATATAATCTTCATCTTTTATGTAAGGCCTTATAGCGTCAAGGAGCGGTTCACTTGCCACAATTTCCGTCTTTTCATAATCATGAACGCTCTCCAAAACGTACTCTTTTGAAGTTTGTCCCATTATATCTTTTTTAAGCAAATTTTCGCTCTCTTTTGGAGTTATTATTATCGCCCGTACTTTTGATAGTTGTGTTGTGTCTAGTTCAAATTCGGTCAAGATTTCTGTTGAAAAAATAATATCTTTCATAGTATCCATATATTAGTTGCTTTTGTCTCCTTTTGTCAAATTTTTTATATCAAAAATAATAGGCTCCTTTCCTACTTCAAAAATTTTTACTCTACCTTTCAACTTTAGATTTTTTAAAACGCTCAAACGCTCTCTTTCATCAAAGTCTCTACATATAAAATAAATTTTTCCCGTCATAAGTTCGTCTATAATTGCAAAAACTTTTTGTTGACTGCAAATAAAACTTTTTTCAGCCACATTCCACTTACACTTTTTATTTAGCGAAGTGTCTTTATTTAAAAGGGTATTTACATTGCCACAACAATTTACATTTGTTTCATTTGTCTTTTTTTTATCAATATGACATGCGATATTTGTCTCAGTTGTCGATTTACTATCAACACAACATAAGTTATTTGTTTTAGTTGTTTTTTTGCTTTCAACATGACTTGCAAAAATTGCTTTGGTTGTTAGATTTCCATTTTCAAAAGTTGAGTTGTTTTTACAAGAAGTCTCCAAAATACACTCGATTTTGTCTTTATCATACAAATAATAGGCCTTTTCGCCTAATAAATGCATGTCAATAGTCTTGCCGAGCAACTTTTTCAATTTATTTTTTTCTCTAATTTTTTCAAAAAAATCGTCTAGCAAAGCTTTGCACTCGCTCTCCATAACACCAAACTCTACTTGTGGCGAAAATCCAAAATCACCCTTTGCGATATTAATTTTTCCACCACAACAACCAAACTCTTTATCCTTACACCCGACAAAAACTTGTCCAACTCGGGCATTTATTATAGCCCCTGTACACATAGGACAAGGCTCCAACGTAACATACAAAGTACAATCGGTCAACCTAAACGTGTGCAACTTTTTACACGCTTTTTCTATGGCAAGTATCTCCGCATGGCACAACGCATTTTGCGTCATTTCCCTTGTGTTATAGGCTTTTGATATTATTTTTTCACCTTTTACAATCACCGCTCCCACTGGCACTTCGCCCTGTTTTTTTGCCTTCTTTGCCTGCAAAAGAGCTTGTTTCATAAATTCACACATATTTTTCCCTATTTTTTATAAAAATTTTAACCACCAAACTTTTTAAAATAAACTTTTTATTTCTTTTAGAATTAAACTCTCTTCGTTTTTCAAAGATTATTTTTTTAAAATTATTTTTTAAAAATTCTATTTTTCTAACGTTTACCTTTTTAAATTTTTCTTTTTAAAAAATATTTTTAAAGTTCATTTTTCAAGAATTTATTTCAAAACTTTACCTTTTTAAACTTTTCTTTTCTAGAAATTGTTTTGTACGTTTACATTTCTAGAAAAATTTTTAAGGTTATATCTTTCAAATTCTTTAAAATATTGTTTTCTAAATCTTTAAATATTTTCTATTTTATTAGATTTTTCAGCACCAAATCATTATTGTGCCTAATTAAGTTTAAAACAATTAAGTATAATTTGTCAAATAGCAAGTCTAGATGTTCTAGCCCAATGGGGTGTGTGAGATGGTCACTCCCAAACTCAAGGGTAAAGCCCGTCGTGTCAAGTTTCAATAAACAAAAATCTTTGTATCCGCCACCACTGTTTGTGGTAAAAACCCCCTTATATTGAGAAGCCCTTTCTATAATTGGCAAAAAATATTTTTGCTCTCTTTTTGTTTTTTCCGACTGCCCCTTGTAGCCATAGTACACCACTTCTCCCTTTGTGTGCAAACTAAGTGTCAAATATGGCTTGCAAAAACGAGTTAAATATATAAGTGCTTGGGTTTCCTTTTCCGAATTTGGATAATAGCCCACAAAATTTGCATAACTTGGCTTATCAAAAATATTTTGACCACCACTTCCCCAACCCGCATCAAAATTGCAATTAAGGTCAACGCCCTTGGCATTTGCCTTATACAATTCTTTGGGGTTAGATTTAAGTATCGTTTCCACCAACTTTCTTTTGCTTATATCCTTGATAAAACTTGCCCCTTCAAGACAAATTCGCACTCCATCGGGGTTGGCAAGCGGAACAATTATTATTGGAAAATCAAGGTCAAGTGCCAACAACTTTTTTACAAGTTCTATTGCCATAAAAGCGGTTATGTACTCCCTAGCATGAATAGATGCTTGCAAAAGTAGGGGGCGTTTACCCGATTTTTTGCCGACGACAAAAGCAATTAGTGGTTCTCCAAGCGCACTCTCGCCATAAACAAAATATGACGCAATTTGCTTCAAATTTTCAATTTCGCTCATTAATTTTTGATAAATTTGCATACAACATAATATGATAAAAACATGTTTATAGTTTATTTAAATAGTCTTACAAAGAAGACACCAAGCGAACATAGTGCGATAAAGATATGTTTATAATTTATATGAATAATCTTACACACGAGACTCCAAGCAAAACATATGTGATAAATACATGTTTATAGTTTATTTATATAGTCTAGCAAAGAAGACACCAAGCGAACATAGTGCGATAAAGATATATTTATAATTCTTATATCAAAAGGACAAGACACCAAGCGGATTATAATGTGATAAAGATATGTTTATAGTTTATATATTAAAAAACTATTAAATTTTCATTATTTAAAAACACTCAACATTTTTTCAATACCGTTAAAATATAAAAAGCACTATAAATTTTAATTTTTTAAACAAAAAGCCCCGCCAACCTTGACAAGACCTTTGATTCTTTTATAAAAATTACTTGTGGTAAGTTATGTTATTTTTTATGGTAAAAGCACGATAGATTTGCTCTTCCAACATTATTCTAAACAAATGGTGCGGGAAAGTCATTTTTGAAAAACTTATCTTTTCGCAAGATTTTTTGAAAGCTTCATCTAGTCCATACGAACTCCCTATAACAAACGTCACACTTGCCCTGTCAAAAGACGAAAAAAGTAGCCTACAAAAGTCTTCGCTCGTATATGTTTTTCCTTCCTTTGCAAGCACAAAGACCTTGCCCGACACACATTTTTTGATAAGTTCCGCTTCTTTTAAAAGTGCATTATTTATCTCATTTTGAGAGGGGTTGTTGCTTAGTTTAATAGGTGGCAGTTCTATTATATTAAGGGTTGCAAAATGCTTTAATCTTTTTAAAAAATCAATTTCGCACTCTTTATAAAAGGTTTCCTTTAAGTCCCCCACACATACAAGGTTTATTTTATACACTACTAAATCACTCCCCAAATAAATGTAGAAAAAGTGACAATCGTCCCCACCAAAATACATGCAAGAAGGGCAAAGCGTTCGTCCCAATAAAGTTTTCTTCCCCGTTTCTCAATGTCCGTAAAAATCATGCTATTGAGACTCTTTATATTGTATTGGTGCATTATTTTATTAAGGTCATGAAGAGTTATCATAGTTTTGTCGCCCAAATGAAAGGTGTCGGTGTAGTCACTATTGAGTCTAGCAATGTCAATAAGGGTCTTTTGTGCCTGTCTAATACGAGTTTCTTTAAGAAGCATCACGTACAAAAATACAAGAATACAAACAATGACGCCAATAGTCAAAATGCTCATTAATAAATACCCTATAACACTCCCGCCACCAAAAAGGAAAGTGTTGATAAATTCCGTCATATTGCCAAAGAGCCAGCCATTTGCCGAGGCAAACGAAAAATATGTGCTAAGAAAATTGTTGATAAAATGTATAATGATGGCTGGAATAATACTTTTGCTCAAGACAACGGAAAGTGCAATCAAAAAGCCAAGTACCGTAGCGTAAAAGAATTGATTGATATTGAGATGCATTAGTCCAAAGAGAAGACTAGAAAATATCATCGCATTTTTTATCCCCATTCCTTTAAAGCCGTTGAGTAGCAAGCCTCTGTGTGCAGTCTCTTCGCAAATAGCGGGGATAATTGCCACCGTCAAAACTTGCAAGAAAAAATTGAGCAGTGAATAATCTGCAGTCGAAGTAAAAGGAAAACTTGGTGCACGCTCGTAACCGCATAAAGAAATTATTGTGCTAAAAAAGGAAGCAACAAAAATGTTGAAAAAGTAGCACATCACACCGATACAAATGCTAAGTAAAATAGGCTTTGCCCCAACTTTGTTGTAACCAAAACTTTTGAGCGTGGTTTTCATTTTTTGCTTTTTTAGGATAGAAAATAGCCCCACCGACATCAAAAACATCACCCCACCTTGTACAACTATGGTGCTGACTATATCTTGCACAGCGTCTGACATAGGGAGACTTACATACAAAAAGAATATCCTAACCGCTACAAAGATAATCAACATTAAAAAATATACTAAAGTTGTTGTAAATTGATTTGATTTATTCATAATCTATCCCCCATTTATTTTAAAAACGAATTGACAGCCCAAACAATAACACAAACAATTATTGCTAAAGAATAAAGGGCAATATAAACTGCATCAGCATATCTAAAAGTTGTCTCAAGGGCGTCTTCCTTTTTAGTCTTTCTATCGCTATCCGTTGCAACAGTCTCACTTGCCAAAACTTTTGCATGTTCTCTTTTTGTTAAAAGTTTTAACAAATAAAACAGCAACACCGCGAGCCCCGCACAAGCAAGAAAGATAACAAAAGTTAAAACTATTTCCGTTGCTCCAAAATTAGAAAAAATTGCAAAATTTTCATTCCCCGTTATATATACAAAAAATAATACAAAAAAGTTGTTAAAAAAATGAAAGAACATGGAGTAAACAAGTTTGCCTGTGAAATAAAAAACAAGAGCCAGCACGACGCCTAACAAAAATTGGTGAATTGTTTGAAAAATAGAAAAATGAATAAGTGTAAAGACCAAAGCACTCACAACAACCGCCCAACAAGCACCAATTTTATTTTTTAAACTTGAAAAAATAACTCCGCGGAACACAAGCTCTTCTGCAATTGCGGGAAAAATAGCAAAACATAAAATAGACAATAAAAATTCGCCAAAATTGCCCATTGGAATATTGCTAGATGCTGGCGAAGCAAAATTTAAGAACAAAGTATCAAAAAATGTTGTAAAATTAAGCGAACCAAAAAACACAACCAAAGAAAGTGCAAAAACAATTAAAAGACGCAAATCAAAGGTAGATTTGTTGATATTTTTCAAAGAATATTTTTTTATTTTATTTTGTTTAGAATAAATAATAAAGGCCAAGAAAAAGGCAAGTTCGCTAAGCAAAGCATTGAGATAACTCACCCAATTTTGATGACTTATACTCCCTAATTCTTGTCCCGTAGTAGTAGAAACGATGCCCAAAATCATCGAAAAAACTACGCTCGCAAGAAACAAACCCGCAACCGCAAAAACATATACTAAACCACCATCTTTAAAGGAATACTCATTTTTCATATTTTTTATTATATCAAATCTATCTTTTTCTAGCAATTATTTACACCAATTGCTTTGTTTTTCTCTCAATTTTTTTACTTTTTTTAAAATTTCTTTGCTATATTTTCTTGGCTCTTCACTTTTTACTCAAATTTTTATATTTTTAAATCTATCAACAAACTCTATAAGTCTTTATTACTACAAGTTGAAAATTGTCCCAACTTTTGATTGAAAGGCGACGTCAACACAAACGTGTTTGCCTTCCACAATGTTGTGTTCCCCCAAAATACGTTTTATTGTGGTGTAAGCAAGCACTGGAGTGTTGTTTTCTTCGCTCAAATGCGCCAAGACCACCTGCTTTACCCCTGTTGGCACAAGTTTACATAAGGCATAAGCGCAAGTCGTGTTGGACAAATGCCCATGCGTACCCAGAATTCTTTTCTTTGTAATTGGTGGATATTTTGGGTTTTGCACCAAAAGATGCTCATCGTGATTACTCTCCAAATATAGCACAGTGCTACCCGATAAAAAGTCGATAACTTCTTGCTTTATTTCTCCCAAATCGGTGGCAATGCTACATTTTACACCACCAAAATAAAGGCTATACCCTACACAAAAATTGCTATCGTGTGGCAAAATGGCACAAGAAACGGTTATGTCTTTTATAAAAAAATCACTTGTGCGATACCACTCTATTTGATTTTGTGGAAGAGATAAAATCCCTGTCAAGCAAAGTGCTTTCACAAAAGACGGAATATATACTTTTGTATTTGGGTTTTTCTTTAAAAAGGTTGCAATGCCACCCAAATGGTCGGTATGCTCGTGAGTCAAGAGTATTGCATCTATCTCTTCTGGCAAGACACCAATTTGTGATAATCTATCTTTTATATTTGTATATGTAAGCCCTTCGTCTACAAGAACTTTTGCTTCGTTTGACTCAAAATATGTAGAGTTTCCTTTACTTCCGCTTGCTAAATTTACTGTTCTCATTTGTTTTTCCTAACAATTTATATTATAACACAAAACAAAACAAATTTAAAAGCATATTTTGGTTAGTTATACCCTTGCAAAACGACTTTGCCATTTAACCACGAGTCAAAAAAACTTTTCAAACTCTTTTTTGATACACTTTCAAAGCATGCAATCAAATCATCTTTTGTGGCTATTTTATAGACGTAGGTTTTAAAATACAACTTTAAACCTTTCAAAAAATTCTTTTCGCCTATCAAATCTTCTAGCGAGTCAAAAAATAGCACACCTTTTACATAAGTCATGTAAGTATAATGCATATCGCCGTCAAACTCGTTGACGTTTTTGCTCATTGTGCTGTCAATTTTGCCATAAACACTTTCGTATACTTCACAATACAACAAGTAACTTGATAACGACGACGATAGAGAGTCTTGCTCTACCACGTTGTAGCCAGAATTGTATCTATAAAATATAAGCGTGGAAAATTCCGTCAAGCCTTCGTCTTGCCAAGCGTCAAAACAGGCATCACTTCCCACCAAATTGTACCACCATTGATGAGCGGTTTCGTGAACGATAACGTTTTGATAGTCGTCAAATTTTTCAATAGCGTCTGAGATGTAGACCAAGTTGGGATACTCCATGCCCCCATGGACAAAATCGGTTTTGACAACACTATAGGTCTCGTAAGGATAATCACCAAACAACTCGGAAAAAGTCTTGATAGATTTTATTGCTGTGTCCAAACTTTTTGCAGGCTCTTGCTCATCATAGTAATAGTAAAACACTTCAGTGTTCCCTATTTTGCCCGATAAGACGGAAAAGTTTTTGCTCAACACAAACGCAAAATCTCGCACAACTTTTGCACTAATTTTGGTCATCTTCTTGTCGTTTTCAAGAGTTGTCGAAAGTTGTTTTCCCGAACTTGCGAGCACAAAATCGTCACTATAACTAAGAGTTACGTCATAACTAGACATTTCGCTATAAAAGGGGTCGCCATTCGCACCATAGTTGTCTTCGCGATAAGCCCCCTCTTGATATACAGCAAGAATTGGATAAAAATTGCCAAAATTGTAAGTGTTGTCTCCATAACCAAATCTATGCTCGCAATTTGGTAGCAAAACGGAATAGGTAAGATTTACAACCACACCATCGTCTGGATAAAGGTCGTTTTTTAAGTTCACCACAAGCATATTTTGGTCGTTTCCGCCCACCTTTACCTCTTGTTTTTCGCCATCTACTTCAACGCTTGACACATCAATTTTACCTTCACTAAAGCCATTTTTGTAAGCCTTTTGATAGGTCGTGGTGGATACGGGGCGATATTTTGCTCCGCTTCTAAAGGCATTTGGATACAAGTGAAATTCAAGTGTCTTGAGTGGCACTTCATAGTTGTTTTTATAACTTACGGTTTGTTCGCCCGTCAAAATATTTGTCTTTTCATCAAAATCTAAATTTAAAGTATAATTTGTGAGATTGTTGCTTGTTGAAGACAGGTTGTCCTTGCAACCAAACAAAAGAAAAATAGGCAACACGCACAATAATGTTGCAAAAATTGCTGAAACAGCATACAAAATTTTTGTTTTTTTCACGATATAACTCCTTTTTAAATCAATATGACAAAAAAGGGCTATATATGATTAAAGCAAAAATTGCTTAACTTTTATTTATTTTATTATTTTAATTTTATCTTTTTTATTTATTTACCTATCTCTTTATTTAATTTTTTATTTTCAATTTTTTATTCTTTTGTTTTTTTTTTGTTTATTTTTGTCTTTTA
>CAVHMC010000009.1:0-18877 GCA_963636895.1 Oscillospiraceae bacterium
ATTTTAAAAATAAAAAAATTGTAAATAAAATAAATAAAAAAGTTTTATCCTTATTTGCTATAAATGTAAAACTATACATTTTAAATAAAATTTTGCAAAACTCTTGACAAAGCCTTATAAATTTTGCAAAATATAAAGTACATTGTGGAGAGGTATCGAAGTGGTCATAACGGGGCTGACTCGAAATCAGTTTGAGAGCAATCTCACGTGGGTTCGAATCCCACCCTCTCCGCCATTAGGGAGTAATCCGAACCCGTGGGTTTAGATTGCTCTTTTTTCTTGTTTGTTTTCAAGATTTAGTTCGGTTTTATAAATTGTAGTACCACCATTGTTATCATTGTTATTTGGGTCGTTATCAGGCTTATTATATATTTCTTCAGTTGGGTTTAGGCTTGTGTTATAAACAATAGTAATTCTATCATCATATAAATTTACTCTTGAAATAAAATTGTTAAAAAAGTCATTTCTATCTCTAACACTATCAAAATCTTTGTTTGCATATATTTTTAAGAAGTTTACAATATTTTTCTTTTCAAGCGGTTTTAATGAATGGGCTTTTTCGATTGCAATTTTTTCTTCTAAAATTGCTTTATCATTTTCCAATTTTAAGAGTCTTTCTTGTGTTGAATTTGAAAATATTCCTTTTTCAATAGCGTCTAGCATTGCTGATATTGACTTTCCTTTTTGTTTTAACTCTTCAGTTAATTTTACTAAAACGGCATTTTCAGAAATTTCACTATTAAATTTATTTACAACAACATCTGCTATTTGTTCAATTATATTTGGTTGCAAAACATATTCCTTTGTCTTTTCAAAAACAAAATTTTCTATATCTTCTTTTCTTACATTTCGCTTATCACAATCGCAAACCTTTCTCTTTTTGCCATAACATTTATAGTATTTATGAATTGCACCTGTTTTGCTTGTTCCAGTTTCAGCTGTCATTAAGTTGCCACAATGCCCACAATATAATTTGCCACTTAAAATATAAATTATAGGAAGTAAATTTTGAAACAAGTTCAAAATTTGTGCTATGCACTTGCAAAGACCTTGCTTTGCACTTCCAATTTTAATAACCATCAGTCTCGCTGGTGTGCAAGCACCCCGACTCAACTTCCGATAATATAAATATCATCATCATCTTTTTTTCTTTGCCTATGTTTGTGTTCATCCATAATTAAATTACACCTTCTAAAAGTATTTTCATCAACGATTGCTGGAAATATATTTGTGTATTCAACATTGTCCAAAATACATTTACCCATATACTTTGTGTTTCGGAGCATTTTAGAAATTATGTTTAATGAAAACTTTAATCCTTGCTTTGTTTTAAGTCCTTTATTGTTTAAATTTTCTACGATTTGCGTTGTCTTGATACCATTTGCATAATCTTCAAAAATTTGTCTTACAATCCTACTTTCGGTTTCGTTTATCACATATTTTTTATTCACAACATCATAACCATACAAAATATATCCACCAATATAATTGCCTTTAAGTAAACTTTCGTGAATGCCTCTTTTAACTTTTTGAGAAAGTTCGGCAGAATAGTATTCAGCCATGCCTTCCAACACACTTTCCATCAAAACCCCACTCGCATCAGTTGTTATATTTTCTTTGACAGAAATTACACGAACATTATTCTTTTTTAATTTTGCTTTATATGTTGCACTATCATATCTATCCCTTGCAAATCTGTCCAATTGATACACTAAAACATAATTAAAATCTCGCTTTTTGCTATCTTCAATCATTTGTTGAAATTTTGCTCGTTTATCATTTGTTCCAGATAAAGCACGGTCCATATATTCGTGAAGTATAATCAGATTATTTCGTTTAGCATACTCATAACACTCACGAAGTTGTCCCTCAATTGATTGTTCAGTTTGTCCATGAGAACTAAATCTTGCATATATTACAGCTGTTTGTTTCAATTTTTACCTCCTAAATGAAAATATTTATTCCTATAACGGAATTATATCATTCCTACTACGGAATGTAAATGACTTTATTCCTAAAATGGAATATAATAAAAATATGGAAAATTTTGCAGAAAGATTAAAAGAATTAAGAACAGAAAAAGGATTATCAATACAAGGATTAAGCAAAGCCACAAAAATTGGTGTTGCTTCTATTTGTCGTTGGGAAAACCAACAAGCAGATGTCAAAGGCTCTCAACTTGTTATCCTTGCCAAATTCTTTGATGTTACAATAGATTATTTAATGGGATTGGAAGATTGAGTATGGAAAAAGAAATAGTTCAAGGTTCAGGCAATTTAATAAATAATAAAAGTTCAATATATAAGAACTTATTAGATAAATTAGTAACAAATATGGCAACCATTTCAAGATTATGTTCAAGCAAAATACAATCTATTGGATTCTCTTACTTTCAAACTCAAAAGAAATTGATTGATTCTTTGCAAGCAGTTTATTCTCCAATGATGAGAACCATACATCAATTACAAGAAGGATTTACGCCCTTGTATGAAAGTATGCAAAATATGCTTAATTCTATTTCTAAAGTTGACTTAAATCCGCTAGTTTCATTCTATAATAACGTTAAGTATTTTAATTTTAATATTTCATCACAACAAGAAAAGGGAGAAATCGTTCAAGATATTTCATCGGCAACAACTGAAATAATTAAATCAGAGAAAATTACAACAAGAGAGAAAAGAAATATATTTAAAACAATTTTTTCAAAACTTACAGGCGTAATCAAAACTCTTTTTATTTTAATCATTCTACCTTTACTTTTATCAGAAGTGGTTCCAAATCAAATTGCAATCTACGAAGCTCGGCAAGAAATTTCACAATTGGAACAAGAACAAAAACACAATGAAGTTAAACTCGAATATCGATATATTACACATAAGGCTAAACTCTATAAAAATATCAAACTAAAAACAAAAATAGACGATTTAGAAGTTGGTGAAATTGTTATTGTCTTAGAAAAAGATAAAGAGAAGATAAAAGTGCAAATACTAGACACAGAAGAAATCGGTTGGATTTTAAAAAAATACTCAAAAAGAAAATGACTACTTTTTAAACACATTATCGGGTGTGAGATTTTCAATATCTCCACCTTTTTTCATATAGTCTAAAATTCTGTTTGAAAGAGTTAAACCAACACAATTAATAACTGACTTTTTAAAATTTTGCTTGCCTTTTCTCTCTGTTTTATTATCAAAATTTATTGATTGAATATTTTTTGCATAAGACATATTTTTATTATTCATTATTACTCCTTTTATTAGTTTATAATTTGCGATTTATCGCACAAAAACGAAAGTTGGCTTCCAACTTGTCGTAAGAAAAGGGGCGTGATACAAAATGATACACAATAATCTTAAATTTTGTGTAAAACGAGTCATCTAAAACACTTGATTTATCAAGGGTTTTAGTATGGCATGTGCACATTTTGAGTCAAAGCCTTATCCTGCTCGACGTCAAAACTATCACTTTTACTCAAAATTACAATAAAAATTGCAATTTACTTCGTCTTTCGTTCTGTTTTTCCTTTTCCCAAAAATTCTTGCAAAACAAGTATTTTCGGAAGTCCCTAAATTTGAAAAACAACCAGATTTTTACTCAATTTCATTCAAATAATCATGTTTTAATTTATATTTTTCTTCTTCAAAATTTTTAGGCAAAATCTTAAACAAATCAAGATTTTTATAAAACTTATTCTTTTCATAGACTTCCATTTTGCTAAAAAAGTAATTTAAAATGACGCACATTAACTGCTGATTTATTTCGCTATTAGCATAAGTTGTCTGTATGAATGGTTTGCTAAATTTTATAAAATAATTCGTTCGTTTAGTGTGTTCATGTATAGCGTCAAGTAATGTTTGTTTTTCATTTTGTATTGCCCAATTATCTTTTTCTTGTTTTTGTAAAACTTGCACTCCAAGTTTAATAATGTCATTAAAAAACTTATTTTTTGATTGATAAGTATTTTTCATTTTCTCATACATTTCATTAAGTGTTTCGACAACTTTTTCATCTTTAATCCGTATTAGATTATTTCTGGTTATCTCTTTATTTTGTTCGTTCATTTTTATCTCCTTTTATTTTTTTTGCTTTTAAAAATTTATTTTACATTTCAACACCTCCTTATTTTTGTCTAGATTTTACTATCCTCGCATGGTCACCATTTGTCTATGCGAGAAATTTATTTATAAAATAATCTTACAATTGTCGTTCGGACATCATCTGTCCGTTCGGAAAAAGTTTTTTAAAATAACTTTATCACTGTCGCATTCACCACATTGTTCTATGCGAGAATTGTTTTATAAACAAATTTTAAAACTCTCGCTGTAAACACATTCTTTACAGCGACAAAACTTTTTTATATTTTTTATTCTAGCAATCTCGTGTTATCACCATTTGATAATGCGAGATTTATTTTTTTATTTTACATTTGCCGTTGGCTCACCATTTGACCCATCGGAAAATTTTTATAACTATATTTTATTAATCTCGCTTTACCACCATTTGGTCAAATGAGAAAGATTTTTACAAGACAATTATATAATTCCCGCAACACGCCCATTGTGTGCAACGAGAAATTTTTTTTAATTTCTATCTCCATATTTTAATTATAAAAAAATCGCATGTTCACCATTTGAACACGCTGAAAAGTCAAGAAAATATAGCAAATAAATTTAAAAAATTAAAAAATTTTTTGTAAAAGTAGTATAATGAATAAAAAAAAGAGTAATCATACCCTTGCAAGGGTACGACCGTTCAAAAAACTTTTTGATTTTTTATTATTGAAGCATGCAAAAATAGTGTGAGTTTATCACACTTGTAAAATAAAAATAATAACCGAATATTTTTAAGTTATTTGTTGTAAAAGAATATTTTTAAACTATTTGTTGTAATTGTTTTTAAACATTTCATTTGAAGTTGCATAGCCTAAAACTTGTCGTGGATAATTATTGACCCAATCTTCAACTTTTTGTATTTCTTCTATTGAATATTTTGACAAATCAGAACCTTTGGGTATCAATCTTCGAATTTCTCGATTTAATCGTTCATTTGAGCCACGTTCACACGAGCAATATGGGTGGCAATAGTATACCCTTGTACGTTTTCCACGACCATAAGAAGATTTCTCTATACCTTGAAAATCTGCAAACTCGCTACCATTATCCACAGTGATTGTTTTAAATACTTTTTTAAAAAACTTGCCATATCTTCTCTCTAAAATATTTAAGCATTTTATAACACTACTTGTTTTTTGATTTTCCATTTTAAAAATTATTTCTTTTCGTGTAAATCTTTCAGTTAATACAAGAAGAACTGCTTTTGTAGGCCCGCATACACAGTCCATTTCCCAATGTCCAAATGTATCTCGATACAATATCTCTTTTGGTCGTTTTTCAATGCTTGTGCCTTTTGGTGCTCGTTTTATTTTAATTTTTTTATATTCTTTCTTTCGTTTTTCAAGCCTAATATGTGGGAATATCCCAATTGATATGTATCTATACAAAGTCGTTTTTGATATTCTTGTAGCAAAAGGCATATTGTTGCGAATTATCTCGCCTAGAACTGCACAAGCAGATATTTTTCCTTTTATAACACGATTTTCTATATATTCTACAAAAGCAAAATCATTACCAATTTTGAGTGGTCTACCTTTACTTGTACAAAGCAACTCGTATCTTTCTTGTGCAATTTGTGCAGAATATTTTATCTCTTTTTTAAATTTTACACCATACCAAAACGTATCATATTTTGTTGTATGTTCATAAGCACCCCTTTTTAACTCTCGATATACTGTACTAAAATGTAAACCTAATATATTTGATATTTCTTTAATTGATTTTTTTGCATTGTTTAAAGTTTCTATTTGTAATCTTTGTGTGTAAGTTAAATTTTTTCGTTTCATAATTAATTCTCCTTTGTTTAATTTGTTTTATTATACAACTAAAAAACTAGGTCGTAACAACCTAGTTTTTAAAGAGAATTTATTATTGATGTATTCTATCTTGTTAGTTGGGCAAAAGTTATCTTGCGGACAAGATAGTCATTGTCTTGCATAAGTTTATCTATTTTTTGTGTCATTCTTGTTATTGTTTGATTTTCGGTTAATAATAGCAATTTTACTTTTTCTCTCAATAATTCATTTTCTTTTTCTAGTTGTTTTATGTATTTTATTGTTGTTAAATTAGTCATTTTTTTGTTTTTTCTCCTTACTTAGTTTTAATTTTTGATATGCTTTTTGTAGTTCCCAAACTATATTTAATAATTGATTTTTTGTTTTGCTTTCGAAGTATGAATACTCGTACTCTTGCTTTGGGTCGTAAGCCATTGGAATATCGTCTTCGTTTATTGTTGTATCTTCGATAACCTTTTCGGCTTTGTCCGTTCCGTCTTTTAGAGTTTTGATATATTCTCGTATTTCTTTGACTGTCATTGTTGGCGTAATAAGTTGTTTGTCAACCGCTTCAACTACTGTATCTTGCGAAAGAGACAACAACTCAAAAATTTTACTTGGCGAAAATTTATCAAACTCGTGCCTTATACAAACCTTTGGCAAGGCATTTAAAGGTAAATTTTGGTCGGTCTCATAATCGTAAACATACCTTACATAACATTGTGTTAGCCTACTGACCGCCTTTTTGTCAAAACCAAACTTTGCAAGCAATTTGTATGAGTTGTAATACTCATTGTCTTTTGCTTTGTAATAGTTGTTTTTGCAATAAGACCAAATTTTGTAAACAGTTTTGCATAATTGTGCAAAATTGTCTTGTCTATTATCAAAATTGTTTTGCAAATCAATTAATAAATTATTTAAAGTATCATTATCAAATTCAATATGACATTTTGTAAAATTTTCCATTTTTTTATCCTTTTAAAGTATTGATTTTTTAAAATATATAGTGTATACTAATTTTAGCAATTTAATAATTGCCTTAACAGTTCGGTCGTTTTACGATAAATGAGCTTTGCTCGTGGGCGAACTGTTTTTTTATTTTTTAATATTCCACTTATATCTCCATTTAGAAAAATTATCTTTATTATCGTGCCTAACTCGTTTTGCAACATTCATTGGCTTTTTATCATTTGGGTTTGGGTTAGGCGTAATAGTTTCGTTTTTATGTCTTCCGTCATAAGCACTATGCATAACTTTTCTATAATTCCATTCGTCTTTAGAATATTCACTTGTTATCATAGCAGGGTGGTTTGACTTGTTATATTTTCTAAAATGTGGATATTTTTGTTTTTCATTAGGTTTATCAAATACAATGTATTTATCTAATGTATGTTTTTTAATTGTCTTCTTTAACAGTCTTTCTCCTAGTTGTTTGCATAGTCAATGTAGACAAATTCGTATGAACCATTATTATCGGAAAAATATATTTTCTCTCCGTCAGTCCAATTATAAGAACCATTGAAATAATATGTATATCCTAAATCATACCAACCTTTATTTTCAAAGTCATATTTATATATGCTATTAGAAGAATACATATCGTAAATATTGTCGTTGTAGATAAAGATTTGAAATGCACCTTGAAGACCATTTGTAAAACTACTTCCACAAATTTTGATAGTAATAGTTGTAGAAAGTACCCATTCGTGGGTTGTCTTGTCATATTCATAAAATTTACCAGAATAAACCAAGAATAAAGTATCTTTGTATTCAAAAGTATCCTGACCAGAAAAACCTGTAATAGAACTCCAAGTCTTTGTATTCCAAGTGTTTGTTGACTCGTCTAATACGTATTGACTGCTACCATTTGAATAATATACGTTTTCTCCGTCAGTCCAAATATTAGAACCATAGAAATTTGTTAAACCGTTCCATGTCATTGCTGACCAAGTGTCAGTTGCTTTGTCTAAAACATATTGATTACCTTGATATGAATAATATACTTTGTCGTCTAAAGTCCAAATATTACTACCATAAAAGTTTGTAAAACCGTTCCATGTCTTTGTATTCCATGTTTCAGTTGTTTTGTCATATACATAGTTATTTGAGTTACCAGAATAATAGATATTATCGTCAATATACCAAACATATGCACCTATTATATTTATATTAATTTTTTTAGAAAGTAAAATAAACTCACGACCATCAAGTAAGCCTTTGTAATAGTCTACTTTTCCTTGCAATTTTGTTACATTTGCATTAAGGGTTGATATTTGTGCTTGTAGTGTTTCAGACTCGGTTGTCAAATTTGTGATTTGTGTATTTAGTGTTGATATTTCATTGTTTAATGTTGTAATTTGAGCGTCTTTGTCTTCGTTTGTTGTTTCGAGTGTTGCTTTTTGGTCTTCTAGATTTTTAATCGTTGCATTTAAGTTGGATATTTCAGTTGTTTTATCTTCTTCACTTTGCTCCAAAGTTTCAATTTGTGTATTAAGTGTTGTAATTTGTGAGTTTAAACTTTCAATTTTTTTCTCATTTTGTGTTTTTTCAGTTGTAAGACTTTCAATTTGTGTCTCAAGTGTAGATTTTTGTGTGTTCAAATTTTCAATTTGAGTTGTGTAAGTCTTGCTATCGTTTTGCAAACTTGTGATTTGTGTGTTAAGTTTTGCAACGTTTTCGTTCAACGACTCAATCTCTTGCTTATACTTTTTTACAGTCTCGGTATCTTCAGTTTGAGATATTGAGTCGTCAGTACCAATTTTCAACTTGTTAAAATTTGTAATGCCAAATACAAGTCCAAAGGAAAACGCACAAAGTAGCACTACACTTAAAATTGTTAATAATATTTTTTTCATAAATTTTTCTCCTTATTAAAAGATTTTTTCAAAATCTTCATATTCTTGTTGTGACAATGGAACAAATCCGTTGTCTATTTGTTTTTTTATCTCGTTGTCTTCCCAAAATTGCAATACGTTGTGGTCTTCGTTGTAATTCGAAAATTCAGCATATTGCAAGTGTGGGTTGCAAGACATATATAGTTGTAAATTTTTTGGTGTGTCAAAATCTGCACCGATAAGCCTATCTACAATAGTTGGGACGTTTAGATTTTTAGAATAGAAAAACCGTTTTTTGAATATCTCAGTAGATTTTCCAATATCCTTGTTGATATATTTTTTTACATAACTATTACACCTTTCTCGACTTGCAATTCGTGTCACTGTTGTTAGCCCATAGGGAAAGGTAGTGACATTGTATACGGGTAGCCCGTCAGTATCTTGCAGTTCGTGTAAATGTTTTGTTTTCTCAAAGTATGCTTTACTACAAATTTTGTCTTTGTAGAAAGCCCAAGAACAACATACCTTGCCAGAGTTTACAAGACCAAGTTGCTTTGTTGTAAGTCCGCCTATAAGCAAGTGAAAATGTATGCAACCGTCTTCGTGTCTTTCTAGCACAGTCAAATATCTAAAAGTTGGAAATTGATGTTTTATATTGTTTATATATTTTACATAAGCCTTATATATCAACTCGTCATTTATTCTATCTATCTTTTGTCTATCAAAGGTAAGGGTTGCAAACCAATCAAAGTCATTCATTTCAAGAAGCATATTCATTAAAATTTTTGTCCGTCTTAACGAACAAGCCATTGAGTTTTGCACTTCACTTTTTGTGTAATAGTCATATTCGCCAGTTTCTAAATCAAGTTTGTATCTAATTCCGTCTATATCTATTGGTCGGCTTTTTTTTGCCACTTGCTCTTTGTTTGATTTAAAATACATTGTAGATAATGTTTTATCTTTGTAAATTCTATCTTTTTGGAACAAGTAATAGGCAGTTTTTTGTTTCCCTAATTTATCCATAAAAACTCCTATTTTTTATTGTTTTAAAAAAAGTATTCCGTTAAGTGTTACTATTGTCAAGTAGAGTAACACTCTGCACAAGGGCAAGGGCAAGCCCTTTGCCCTAGTGCAAAAATGCTACCGTAAGTCGTTCGCTTTTCTTCTTGGGCTCTGCCCAAACCCGCAGGGAACTCGTCCCTTGACCCTTCTCACGCTCGACCGCTAGGCAACCAAACCTAAAACAATGCTTGTTTTTGGTTTGCTAGGCAAGAGCCTAGTTGCTTGTGAGATTATCAAGGGCGGAGCATAAATCGCTTTCGCTATTTATCCGTTCACTTTGTTCACTCTCCGCTTTTTCCTTGACAATTTCACTTCGCTTTTTGCGAGAGAACAGTTTTTGGAAGAAAGAGATAAAAGGGTTTGTAGATTTGCCTAGTTTCTCATTTTCTTCTTTTTGTTTAAGTTTTATTTTTCGATTAAATTCTCGTTGATATTTCCTATCTTCTTTGTCTATCTTTTTAAAAGATTTTTTCATATTTTTGTAAATGTATTTTGATATTTTTTTGTTAAATTTTTCTGGAACATAGTCAGCAGTATCAAGTGTGTGTGAAAATGTTTCATAATACTTGTCTAGAGTTTTGTTTATAAGTTTATTCTTGTTGTAATTAATCAATTTGCTTTTCTCCTTTGATAGTAATTTTCGGGCAACTCGTCGTCAAATTTTTGCAAGAAGTCAATGTATCCTTGTAGTGTGTCTTCCGTTGGCTCGCTTTCCTTGTAGTCAAAGTCTTCTTCAAAGTGGTTTTCGTAAAATTTGGGCTTGCAACTTTGACTGTCATAGCACTCAAATACATTGTAATTGGCTTTAACTTTTTCTTCCGTATAGCACTCTTTATCTTTCTTGCCACTTGCCATATACCTATCGAATAGGCTACTGTTCTCAATTTTTCTTATTAACCAAGTCAAACTCTCAACCTTGCCAAATTCGTCATAGGTTATGTCTAGTTTTACAATCTCAATAAATTGTGCCAACTCGCGAATGTTTACGTCAATTAACATGGGTCTTTGGGTGTCTAAATATATGTCCAAGTTGTTATGCCCATGTTGCTCGTACCACCTACTTTGCCACTCGGGAAAATACATTGACATACGACTATTTAAATACTTTTGTGCTTCCGTTATTCCTATACACTCAAAAGGCAAATTGAAATGTGTTTTTACAAACTTATTTGCAAAACCTAGCCTATATGGGTTTATTCTTCTAGAAAATCTAGGTCTATACCCAAATTTTTTGAAGGTAATGTCATAATTGGCACTTACACAGTGTTTTGGTATAGTTAGATTAAAGCCACCTTGATTTTTGCTCACTATCTCAAGTGCCATTTGTCTATTCCTTGACCTATCAAAAGCAGTTGTGTTGAGTACGTGGGTCATAAAGCAAGTCTTTCCCGTCCTAGGCGGTGCAAAAATTATGGTTATCATGATTTCTATTAACTCCAAGTAAGAATATAGTGATCAAAACCATAAGAGTAATAAATATTTTCACCGTCTGTCCAAATATTAGAACCATCCAAACTTGACAACTCATTCCAAGTTTTTATATTCCAAGTGCTAGTTGTTTTATCCAATACATATTGATTTGAACTATTAGAATAATATATATTTTCACCGTCTGTCCAAATATAAGACCCATAAAAACTAGTTAAACCATTCCAAGTCTTTTTACTCCAAGTATTAGTTGCTTTGTTTAGTACATATTGATAAGAAACACAAGAATAATATATGTTCTCTCCGTCCGTCCAAATATCAGGACCAGAAAAACTAGTTAAACCATTCCAAGTCTTTTTACTCCAAGTACTAGTTGCTTTGTCTAAGACATAGTGAACAGTACCAAAAGAATCATATATGTTCTCTCCATCCGTCCAAATATTAGAGCCATAAAAGTCTGACATACCCGTCCATGTCTTTTCTACCCAAGTATCAGTTGATATATCTAATACATAGTGGTCATTCCAATAAGAATAATATATATTTTCTCCATCCGTCCAAATACAATAACCATAAAGAACATTTAAACCTTTCCAAGACTTTGTATTCCAAATATTTGTTTTTTTATCTAATACATACGTAGAAATATCAGAGTAATAAATATTTTTACCGTCCGTCCAAATATTCTGACCATTAAAACTTGACATATTTTCCCAAGTATTTACATTCCAAGTATTTGTTATCTTGTCTAATATATATTGAGTAGACTTATAAGAATAATATATATTTTCACCGTCTGTCCAAATATAATCACCATCCAAACTTGACAACTCATTCCAAGTTTTTATATTCCAAGTGCTAGTTGTTTTATCCAATACATATTGATTTGAACTATTAGAATAATATATATTTTCACCGTCTGTCCAAATATAAGACCCATAAAAACTAGTTAAACCATTCCAAGTCTTTTTACTCCAAGTATTAGTTGCTTTGTTTAGTACATATTGATAAGAAACACAAGAATAATATATGTTCTCTCCGTCCGTCCAAATATCAGGACCAGAAAAACTAGTTAAACCATTCCAAGTCTTTTTACTCCAAGTACTAGTTGCTTTGTCTAAGACATAGTGAACAGTACCAAAAGAATCATATATGTTCTCTCCATCCGTCCAAATATTAGAGCCATAAAAGTCTGACATACCCGTCCATGTCTTTTCTACCCAAGTATCAGTTGATATATCTAATACATAGTGGTCATTCCAATAAGAATAATATATATTTTCTCCATCCGTCCAAATATAATCACCAATAAAAGTAATTAAGCCATTAAAAATTACAGGTTCAAAGGTAGCAACACCTTCTCTAAATAAGGCTAAAAATGTTATATTTTCAGTTGTTGGATAACTATCAACGTCAACAATATTAATTCCGTCTATTGACCAACCAGTAAAAACATACTTGTCTTTTGTTGGAGTGGTAGGGAGTGTTGCACTTGTACCGCTTGTCACAATTTGAGAGTTGTGAGTTGTATCTCCAACCATAAACTTTACTTCATACTTGTAGGTTATATCCGCAACAAATTGTGTATCAGTAGTTATCCTATAAGTAGATAGGTCAACTATAACATTATTTACTTTCCAACCATTGAATACTTTGTAGGTTGTACTTTCAATTGTTGGGGCAGTTGCAAGACTACCATTCCTAATCGTTTGAGTAGACTTTGTTTCATTTTCGTAAACAAATGTTACTGTATGTAATTTTGTAAACACTGCATAATATGTTGTATTGTCAGTAACTTGTTTTGTTGATATACTATCAACTACATTTACACCGTCAATGGACCAACCGTCAAATTCGTATCCGTCTTTTGTTGGAGCAGTTGGCACTGTCGCACAATTGTTTTTCACAATTATTTGACTATCGTGAGTTGTGTTGTCAACCATAAATTTTACGTCGTACTTGTAGGTTATATCCGCTACAAATTGTGTGTCAGCGGTTATCTTGTAAGTAGATAGGTCAACAATAACATTGTTTACTTTCCAACCATTAAAGACTTTGTATGTTGTATTGTCAACTGTGACATTTGTTGCATAATTTCCATTTCTAATTGTTTGTGTAGATTTGGTAGCGTCTTCATATACAAACGTAACTGTGTGAAGTTTTGTAAACACTGCATAATATGTTGTATTGTCAGTAACTTGTTTTGTTGATATACTATCAACTACATTTACACCGTCAATGGACCAACCATCAAATTCGTATCCGTCTTTCGTTGGGTTGCTAGGTAGTGTAGCACAATTGTTTTTCACAATTATTTGACTATTATGAGTTGTGTTGTCAACCATAAATTTTACGTCGTACTTGTAGGTTATATCCGCCACAATTTTTGTATTGGTTGTGATTGTATATGTCGATAGGTCAATAGTTTCGTCTCCAACTTTCCAACCGTTAAATATTTTGTAAGTTGTACTTGTTGGGGTTGTGACCGATACTGTAGAGCCTTTGTTAACAATTTGAATATTGTATACACTTCCGTCATACTCAAAGGTCGCAACGACTTGTTCGCCAGACTCAAGACTTGAAATATAACTTTCATAATATGTAACCGATTTTTGCAACTCAGTGATTTTGTTATTTAAAGCAGTTATTTGACTTGTTGAGTTTTGCGACTGCAAAGTCATGTCGGCTATTTGATTGTTTAGATTTGCAATTTGAGTATTTAGACTTGTAATTGTAGCAACATTCATTTCATTTGTAGATTGCAATTGAGCAACCGTATTTTTTAGTGTCGAGATTTGACTGTTTAAAGTTGTAATTTGCTCACTTTTGTCTTCACCACTACTTGTTAAATTGTTTACTTGTTTTTCTAATTCAGTTATTTGACTATTCAAATCAGTAATTGTTTTATCATTGTTATTTTTAATCGTTGTTAAATTTTCAACTTGTATTTGTAAATTTGATTTTTGTGTTGTTAATTCTTTAATTTGATTAGAATATTTTGTATTTTCACTTGAAATTTTTGATATTTCTTCATTTAAAGTTGAAACTTGAATATAATAATCGTCAACAAGAGTTTTATAGTATTCATATTTGGCGGTTAATTCCGTTTCACTTTCATTGCCGTCGGCAAAACCACTATCATAGGCTTTTTGTACGTCTTCTTGTGTGTAATATTTGTTGCCGTCAACTGTACCTTTTATTGCTGGCCAATATATGTATAAAACTATACCTATTATTGCCACAACTAAAATAGAGCCAACGGAAATCAATGTTTTTCCTAATCTTCCCATGTCAACCTCGCTCCACGACTTTGAGTACGGCTCCGTTTATATCCATATACGCATTTAAATATGCCATACTATCGTTTTCATTTTTTGTTGTAATTGTTACTTTCGTTTGACTTGCATAATATTCTATAACGACATTTAAAGTCGCACTTGATACCTTTTCGCCATTAAGGTCATAAAAAGACAAGGTTATATCTCCGCTAACTTTTCCATTTGTAAGTACAAGGTTGTTTGCCGGTTGACCATTAAAAAGCAACATATATTCTTTGTTTTTTCCGTCAAATTCTATCGTTCCAAATGTTGAAACGTTAGTAAAATTTGTGTAATCTTCCGTATCAAAATCAATTGAACCATAATCAAATTTTGATATTTCCGTATAATCGTTTTTTGTTTCTATCGTTATTGCAGTGCCATACTCTTTGCTTTGCTTGTTAAACATTTCTACAAGCTCTATAGAAGAAAATACACCTATAACAATAAGGACAAAACAAATTAAATAATGATACCATTTCATACATTCACCCCCGAGTTAACATTGACAATTTTTATATTTTCAGTGGCTATCTCGGTTAGACCTGTGTCTTTTAATGAGCCAACAAGAAGTTTAAAGTCTCTTTGAGTGTTGCATTTAATTGTAAGAGATTTAACCTTAATACCATAAAGAGCATAATAGTCAAAACCTAAAACATTTGTATCTTTTATATTTGATACATTAAATACAATGTTTATTTCCAAATCTTCAAAGTTTTTAAGCTCAGTTATCTTGTCCATTGGTAGAGAATAATAGTAACCACTATCTGATACAAGATACCTACTTACAAAGTCTTCTTCCGTTAGGTTATACTCAGTTTTAGCTCTCCAATAGTCCACTTTGTCACTTATGCCACTAATATTAAAATCACTATCTCCCGCAACTGATTTAAAAATCGATTGCTTTGCCCAAACCATACCACGATTGTCAAAATGCGTTGTCATTGTAAAATAACTATTTTGTAAAGTCCCAGTACCTAATGCTTCACCATCAATTTTGCCGTCTTCGTCAACACCATAAATATGCAAAAAATCTCCTAAGTCAACAAGGGAAATAACCCCGTCTCCCGTTCCATTAGAACAAGACTTAATGATTTCTTTGACCTTTAATAACAAATCTTCAAAAGTATAGTTATGTGTCTCACTTACGGTTTTTGTAAAATTTGTGTCTTCAATTAAAAAATTTAGACCAACGAACCCAATTGTTCGGAAAACTTTCCACCCATCAATATATGAGTATGTAATATTATATGTGCCGTCTAATGCAACGGCATATGTGTCTCCGTCAATGTCAATAAGCATTTTATCTCCCCATTCATACTCGTGACCCGTTTCAAAGGCTGTGTCATTATATCGATTGTATTGATACAATTTTGTCTCGTTATTGGCGGTAACCAACTGAAACCCACGAGAATAAATAGCTTGTTTTGATATTCCACTATAACAATTAAACAAAAGCTCAACAACTTCATATCCCTTGCCATTTTTATTTGAATAATAATTTGCTTCAATGGTTGGCAATTCTTCTCCCGTTTGTGGGTCAACTACCGTTGTTGCATAGGTGGAAGTTATAGCGGTAGGTAATTTGTTTTTACCTACTGTTTTAAAATAGATACATACACCACTAGTAACTGTCATAAATACAGTAACTATTATTAAAACAATATTTACTATTTTTCTAGTAATATCCATTCTTTCTCCTTTTAATATTTTTTAAAAAAAGCACTAAACAAGACAAAGGGAAAAATCTAGTTAGTGCTTTTTAAGTCTATATAATTCCATTCCAACCAAAGAGATTTAACATTTTGGCTAGCCAGTCGAAAGCAGTGCCTAAAAATTGAAAAATCTTTGATAAAATGGATAAGGGAAATGTCCCAAACAACACTACTAAAACAACTATTAGAATAATTAGTAATATCTTTTTCATAGAGCATTTCCTATACTATTGGTCTTATTGTCGCTATCGCTTCCGCACCCTTTTCGACAACCGGTGCAGTTTGCCCAAACCAATTAGCAATTTGTTGCCCAAATGTTATGCCGTTTACTGCACAACCTATGCCCACTGTTATGCAAAATAAAGCAACTGCACATACCATGCCTAAAAGCACAAACATAATTCTTTCAAATACTGTCAAAATTTATCTCCTTTTATTTGTTTTCTTTGAGCTCAACCGACACTGCTTTTGCTCTTGTTGACAATTCATATCTAACAATAACGGGTGCTAGAGCAACAGCCTTTTCAAAGGTCTTTTCGTCAGTTTCATAATCAAGTATATTTGACGATACAAAACCCATATCTTTTTTGAACTCTTCGCCACTCACACACCTAAGTTGCCAAGTGTCTGGTCTAGACGGAACTATCGAACCGTCAGAAGCTTTAAAACTTTCCATTGCAGGTTTAAAAATTTTCTCCAAAATTATTCCATCTTCTCTAATCATTCTTTTAACATTTGCCATTTTTATTTATTCTCCTTAATTTTTCTTAAATTTCTAATTACATATTTTCTATCTTTTTTAACCAACTTAAACTATTAATTGTGTGCCTACTACTGCTTTCATAGGGCTTACAGTCTATTAAGATTTATGCCGAATAAAGCCACTTGCAAATTAGTGACGACGTCGGAACTTTTGATTGAATATATACAAAAATTGTTGTATAATTCAATTTAGGAGTTAAATTATGATTGATACATCAAATAGAGTAAAAGACGAAAAACATTTTGCTAAAACGATAATGGCTAAATACAAAATGTCAAATACAAAAAATAAAGACTTTGTAAATATTGTTTTACTTGAAATCAATGAAGTTAATAAATATTTTAATTTTGACTTGCTTTCACTTGAACTTACTTTGCTTGATTTCCATATCATTAAATTTGACGATACTCAAAAATACATAGGTATTGTTAAAAACAATGAAATTAGAAAACTTTGCTACAAAGAAATAACCAAAATTAGTGAATATTTATAATTTTTTTAACACATTTCAATTTGTTTTTTTTATCTATGTAATAAAAAAAGAAAATATTTTTATCATAATGTCTTGCATACAAAGTGCCGAATGGTTCTTTTAATAAGTATTTTTTTATTCTATATCTTATTTGATACTCGGTTCTTAATATGTTTGCTTTTGTATAACATTGTAATTTGCTTTCATCAATTTGATTGTTAAGAAAATATTTATTATCAATTTTAACGATTTCATTCATAATTTCTCCTTTTGTTTGTTATAAAGGGTTGACAAATACATTTGTGTGAACTATACTATTTTCGTTCTTAATGAACTACACAGTTTTGTGTAAGGCTTATAACTTTTGTTTATAAGCACGACCGTCGCTTAGCACGGTCATTTTTTTTGTCATTTTTTCTTGTGAAATTTATCAAAGAGTTTTCTATTTCTATCTTTTGTTTTTGCTTTTGTTAAAATCTTTTGACGAATATCCAAGACTTGTTCACGAGATATGTCCATATTTTTATGGTTTTCTCTAAACTTTTCATTAACTCTGATAGGATAACCCTCATTATCTTCAATTTCTAAATAGTGCTTGTAATATGTCTTTTGATTAGTTTTAGGGTTTTTGTAACCTTTTAACTCTGTTCTATTTGCACCATTCTTTGAAGATAGGGGAACCACCGCTAAATCTTCATTATTTGTATCTACAACTACTACCGGTCTTGTTTTGCAAGACTTCGTTTTTTGTTTGCCTAAATATTTATCATTTGTCGTCAGTGTCCGTCCCCAAGGTATAAACCTTTTCTTTTTCAAATGTACTCTCCTTTATTTTGCGAAATACTAATATTTTGTTTTTCTTTTGTATCTAGGGTGCTTTGCCCTAAATGCTTTGTTTGAGTCCTTTTGGTGTGCCAAATATCCCGCACGATATGCCAACTGCTTTTCAGTTAGAACTTTTGTTTTGCCCGTCTTCTTGTCAATCTTTCTTTTGCCACTATTGGTTAAGGCTCTTTTGTGTCTCATTTCAATTGAGTACTTTAAGCCCTTTTCGGCTGGGTTTAGCAAAACAGTCCCGCCACGTGTTATGTACGACATTCATACCCCCTTTTAATTAAATTAAATAAGGAAAAAGTGAAATCTAAATGAATAAAAAAAAGTTTTATCCTTATTTGCTATAAGTGTAAAACTATACATAAAAAAATTTTTGAAAAATTTTTGTTTAAATTCTTGCATTGTTTAAAAATGTATGCTACAATACTCTTTGTAAGTTGAATAAGCCGAAGTGGCGGAATGGTAGACGCACAAGACTCAAAATCTTGCGTAGGCAACTACATGAGGGTTCGAGTCCCTCCTTCGGTACCAAAAAAAAGAGTCGAAAGGCTCTTTTTTTAGTAAC
>CAVHMC010000010.1:0-2720 GCA_963636895.1 Oscillospiraceae bacterium
CATGAATAATTTTATGTGTTATAATAACAAAAGTGATTAATTTTGATAAGGGAAATAATTATGGAAAAACAGAGTAAAGTAGGAAAAATATTTAAAAGAATACTAACTATATTTGCAATTTGGCTTGCAATTGCTAGTGTTTTATCTATAACATATTTCATCTTCTTTGCAAAGGTTAAAATTTCTTATAATGGAATTGAATATTCAGGTTTGGAAGCATATATTTATGTTGAAATTGAAAATAAAACAACAAGTCAAATAAAATTTGATAGAACAAATTTTTCTATAAAAGGCACAAATGTTGCTAAAACCGCAAATGAGTTATATGTAATGGACGGAAGTAATGGTTATAGTCATCAATGGAATATCTACCATTTAAGCCAAAATGATAAAATAAAAATAAAATTAATTTTCTATCGAACCGACATAACAACAGAAAGTGCACTTTATTACAACGGGGAACTTGTTTCAAAATTATAAATTATGCAACTAAAAAACTAGGTCGTAATGAAATGAACCCCATTTTTGCACCGCAAAATAAAAACCACTTCAAATTAAACACCTTCTATGGTATTATTGCCATAGGAGATGTTTTTTGTATGGCTAACAAAGGACAAAAATTTAATCAATACACACCAGAACTAAGAAATGAAATTGTGTCTAAATTTTTAAATGAAAATAAAAGGTTTGGTTATCTCTCTAACGAATATGGTATCTCAAAAGGAACTATTAAAGGTTAGGTTTACAAGTTTAAAAACGGTAATAATTTAAGTTCAGACAATCGTGGTAGACCTAAAAAAGAAGAAGATATAGACTACAAAGAAAAGTATGAGATACTAAAAATTTACCAAACCTTCCTAAAGGCGCAACGAGAGAAAAAGTAATTTTCATCAATGCTAATAAATATAGATACTAACTGCAAAATATGTTCTCTGTGCTAGATATAGCTAAGAGAACATATTATCGCTATCGTAACTCACAAGATAAAGACTACTACGACTATCTTCTAATTAAAGAAATTTTTGATGAAAGTAAAAGAACTTATGGTTATTGATTGCAAGAAGAAAAGATGTGCATGGTCTTATCTTGCACAGCGACCAAGGTTCCCAATACACATTTTACTAATACAAAGCTATCTGTGAATCTAATGGAATACAAATTTCTATTCTAGAAAAGGTACTCCTATTGACGACTCTCCAATGGAGAGTTTTCATGAAATTCTCAAAAAAGAAACTTTGTATAACAATGATATCAAATCTATTGAAGAATATCAAGCACTTGTAGAAGATTGGATAGAATTTTATAATACCAAAAGATTAAAAAATAGGAAGAAACCTAAAATTTCTTCCTAGTGGTTTTTTATTTTAAATTATATTTCAAATTTATTTTCTTCGTTTTTTTCTCTTAAATGTATCAAAGCAAGATTAATAGATTGATAACCAATCAAATCTTGATATGTCTTAATGTATTTATAGAAATTTTCTTTTTTCTTTGCCACCTCAACTGCTTTTTTAATAAGGACAGTTACACGAGTAGCGATGGAGTCTATATCTCTTTCGTCAAGGTTTAATAAAGCACATTCAAGTTCGTTTATTGCTTCAAAATGCTCTTCTTTTGTCCCGTTTACCTTTTTTTCATTTAGGTCTTTTACAAGAAAGTTGATTTTGTTGTCATAATATGTATCTTTGACAGCCATGCTATATCTTGCAAAATCTTCATGACGCTTTTCTTTGTTATTTGATTTGTTGTTTGAGATATCTTTGTAACAAGTCTTTTCTTTCCCTAGTTGTTCTACGCAATCAAGCAAATCAAATCTTTCTTTATCATTAAAGGAATCTAGAGTGGTGCAAATAAAATCGTTCTCTTTATCAATTTTGTTTTCTGTTCTAATTTTTAATAAGATATCTTTCTTGCACTTTTCGCTATCAACAAAATCAAGATATTGCTCTTTTCTATATTCCGCCTTGATAAGTTCGTACGCAAGGTTGGCTTGTTTTAAGGTAAAATTTTTCATACTTCCATCTCCATTTCTTTTTCTTGAGACGTTGTTAAATTTTCAAAAGCAGAGTACATTCTAATTTTTCTACCAGCTTCCTTATATTGCTCAAACGATTTTGGGTCTTTTCTGACTTCGGTCGCTTTTTCCACACAATTTCTCATACGTCCCATGATAAAGCGTCTATCTCTTTCGTCTAGATTATCAAAGTTGACTTTTATGTTGGCTAGTTCTTCATGTGCTTCGTCAAACTCATTTTTATCTTTCAATTCTTCAAATAGGCTATTAAGTTTGTGGTCGTAATATATTTCATAAACGGCAACACTACACCTTGCCATGTGCATATTATGGTTGAGAGGTCCCCTTTCGAATCCATCAAGAAGGCCCATTCTGTTGTAATATTTTCCGAGTTCCATAACACAATCAAGCATGTCAAATCTTTCTTCACCTTTCAAATTGTCTAAGGCATCAACGATATAGGAAGATTGCTCTTCAATCTCCTTTTCCGCTTCGGGGTTGGACACTTTTCTTAATTTAAAAAGCCCCCTTGTCATAGAATGTCTTGCGGTTTCTACTCTTGAGGCGGATATAACAAGTTGTTTTGCAAAATCAAATTGTTTCTCTGTAAATTCTTTTTTCATTTTTTTCTCCCTTTTTTTATTTTTTATTTTTTTATTTTGTTTTAAAAGCCTTATATGATTTCAAAAAATATTTTATATATTTA